>NZ_JBXWSB010000027.1:0-48484 GCF_059613205.1 Ruegeria sp. BHSB064 | reverse complement strand
CCATTTCGGATTACGACCTTTTGGGAGGCATATCTGAGCTTGAAGGCGAAATGGCGGACAATCCTGATGACCCCATGATCGCCGCCGTTGTGGCCCTTGCCCATATCGATCTGGCCTGGGCGTGGCGCGGTACAGCGTCGGACACGGCGCTGCCGCCTTTGCACCGATCACGCTGCGCGGCACATTTTGACCGGGCCGCAGCGATCTTGCCGAAATGCCGGGCGGATGCGCCTGACAGCCCATTGATTGCGGCGGCAAACTGTGCGCTTTTGGCCGGACAACGCCGCGCCAACGCGCGTGTGTCTGATGAATACGAGCGCCTGATCACGCTGGACCCGCGCAATCAACGGCACATGCGCGCCATGGGCAGCCATCTGTTGCCGCGATGGTTCGGAAGCTATGAAGAGTTGGAACTACAGGCGCTGCGCACGGCTGCACGAACACAGGACGTCTGGGGTGCCGCTGGCTATACTTGGGTTCAGTTCGATGCCATTTCGCTGGACGAAGTGGCCTGCGCACGCGTCGATGCCGAGTATTTCCTGGACGGGGTGCGTGATATCGTGCGGCTGCGGCCGGACCAGCAAATGATCAACATGCTCTCGGCCTATTGCGCGATCACTATCCAAAACGGACGCGGCCGGAACGAACAAGCCGACCAGTTCCGTGCGCAAATGCGCGATACTGCAAACTGGCTGATCCGTGATCACCTGACCGAGTTGCACCCCCTGATCTGGGCACACGCGACCGCAGGGTTCAACAACTCTGTGCGCATCAACTCGCCCGAGCGGTTTGCCGCGCGGGGTCAGCGGGATGCTTTGCGGGCGATCTCGGATTTGTTCCGGGATGAATTGCGCAGCGGTATGGACGTGACCTTCACACCCTCGGGCCTGCAGTTTTCTCAGAACTGATCTCAACAGGATTCCCCCTTGCCCCTAGGCCGTGCCGGGCCTAATACGCAGGCTTAGACTTCTGCGGAAACTAGAGGCGCGCCATGCTCGACCTGACATATGAAATGCCCAAACCCAAAACCATTGCCGGGGCCAAGCACGACTGGGAACTGGTGATCGGGATGGAGGTGCACGCTCAGGTCTCATCCAATGCAAAGCTGTTTTCCGGTGCGTCGACCCAATTCGGGGCCGAGCCGAACTCGAACGTGGCCTTTGTGGACGCGGCGATGCCGGGAATGCTGCCGGTGATCAACGAATACTGCGTTGAACAGGCTGTGCGCACCGGGCTGGGCCTGAAGGCGGACATCAACCTGAAATCGGCGTTCGACCGCAAGAACTATTTCTACCCGGACCTGCCGCAGGGCTATCAGATCTCGCAGCTCTACCACCCCATTGTGGGCGAAGGCGAAGTGCTGGTCGAGATGGGTGACGGCACCGCACGCATGGTTCGCATCGAACGCATCCACATGGAACAGGACGCGGGTAAATCGATCCACGACATGGACCCGCATATGTCCTTCGTCGACCTGAACCGCACCGGTGTCTGCCTGATGGAGATCGTCAGCCGCCCTGACATTCGTGGCCCCGAAGAGGCCGCTGCCTATATCGCCAAGCTGCGCCAGATCATGCGGTATCTGGGCACCTGTGATGGCAACATGCAGAACGGAAACCTGCGGGCGGACGTCAACGTCTCGATTTGTCTGCCGGGTGCGTATGAGAAGTATCAGGAAACACAGGATTTCTCACATTTGGGCACGCGCTGTGAGATCAAGAACATGAACTCGATGCGCTTCATCCAACAAGCGATTGAGGTCGAAGCCCGCCGCCAGATCGCCATCGTCGAAGGGGGTGGTGAGGTCGAGCAGGAAACCCGCCTGTACGACCCGGACAAAGGCGAGACACGCTCGATGCGGTCCAAGGAAGAGGCGCACGACTATCGTTACTTCCCCGACCCTGATCTGCTGCCGCTGGAAATCGAACAAGCATGGGTCGATGACATCGCCGCCAGGTTGCCGGAACTGCCTGACGAGAAAAAAGCACGTTTTATCAGCGAATTCGGCCTGACCGACTATGACGCGTCGGTTCTGACTGCCGAAGTCGAAAGCGCTGCCTATTTCGAGGACGTCGCAAAGGGCCGCAACGGTAAGCTGGCTGCAAACTGGGTGATCAACGAGCTGTTCGGTCGTCTGAAGAAAGAAGACCACGATATCACCGACTCGCCGGTGTCCCCGGCGCAGTTGGGTGGGATCATTGATCTGATCTCGTCGGATGCCATTTCGGGCAAGATAGCCAAGGACCTGTTCGAGATCGTCTATACCGAGGGCGGTGACCCGGCGCAGATCGTCGAAGACCGCGGCATGAAGCAGGTGACTGATACCGGCGCTATCGAAGCTGCCCTGGATGAAATCATTGCCGCCAATCCGGCACAGGTCGAAAAGGCCAAGGTGAACCCGAAACTGGCGGGTTGGTTCGTGGGTCAGGTCATGAAGGCGACCGGAGGCAAAGCGAACCCGAAGGCTGTGAACGAACTGGTCAGCAAAAAGCTGGGGTCTTAACACGTTTTATGTGTACAGGTCTGCCAGCGGCAACGCGCGGACCTGTACACATCGTAATCTCACGAATTCTTAAGCTTTGGGGTCAAGCCATCGGCTTGACTTCCCCCTGTTCGCGCTTTTTCTTCGCCTCCAGAGAGGTGAGGTATCATGCAGAACAGATTTGATCAGGAACTCGAAGACCGGCTGGTGCGGTACACGGCCATCGACAGTCAGAGCGACGAGACTTCGCCCACAACCCCCAGCACGCAAATCCAGTTCAACATGCTGAACCTGTTGCGCGATGAATTGAACCAGATCGGCGCGCAAGATATCGAGATCACAAGCGACAGCGTGGTGGTCGCGACCATTCCCGGAAACGCTCCGGGGCCGACAGTGGGCTTTTTGGCCCATGTGGATACGGCCCCTCAGTTCAACGCCACGGGAGTCAAGCCACGTGTAATCAAGGGATACAACGGTGGCGATATCTCGTTCCCCGACGATCCTGATCTGGTTCTGTCGCCGGAAGAAAACCCCTATCTGGCCAAGAAGATTGGCCATGACCTGATCACCGCTTCAGGCACGACCCTGCTGGGTGCGGATGACAAGGCGGGCGTGTCGATCCTGATGACCATGGCGCGGCACCTGATCGAAAACCCGGAAATTCCGCACGGACCGATCCGCTTCGCCTTTACCCCGGATGAAGAGATCGGGCGCGGAGTGACCGAGAAGCTTCCCAAGGACCTTGGCGCGGATTTCGCCTATACTCTGGACGGTCAGGAAGTCGGTGAGATCGAGTACGAAAGCTTTTCAGCCGACCGTGCGGTGATCAGGATCGAAGGTGTTTCCATCCATCCCGGTTTGGCGAAGGACAAGATGGTGAACGCAGCACATCTGGCGGCCAAGATCGTTCAAACGCTGCCTCAGGCCACCATGACCCCGGAAACCACCGATGGGCGAGAAGGCTTCATCCATGTCACCGACATGAATGGCGGCTCGTCCGAGATGGAGATCAAGCTGATACTGCGTGATTTCGAGCTGGACGCACTGGAAGCCCAGCGCAACATCGTGCGTCAAGTGTGCGCCGCAGTGCAGGCCACGGAACCGCGCGCGACCATCACCTGCGAGATCAGCCATCAGTATCGCAATATGCGCTATTGGCTGGAAAATGACATGACACCCGTCGATCTCGCCCGCGATGCCTGCCGCGAGTTGGGGATCGAGCCTCTGTCCGTTCCGATCCGTGGCGGCACCGACGGGTCGCGCCTGACAGAGTTCGGCACCCCCTGCCCCAATCTGTTCACCGGGATGCAATGCATTCACGGACCGATGGAATGGATCTCAGTACAGGATATGGCGCTGGCCACAGAACTGTGCCTGTCGGTTGTGACCAAGGCGGCACAGGCAGGCGGTAATCATCAGGGCTGAAATCCGCCGGTTGGGCAACGGCTCTTTCCCTCGGGGATCAGCGTGTTAGTTTGGCGCGAACAGGTGTTTAGGAACAGTTGATGCAGCGCTACGAATACAAGGTGATCCCCGCCCCGCAAAAAGGTGTCAAAGCCAAAGGGGTGAAAACACCCGAGGGTCGCTTTGCGGTCTCGGTTGAACAGGTCCTGAACCAGATGGGTCAGGACGGTTGGGAATACCAACGCGCCGAGCTTTTGCCCAGCGAAGAACGCGCGGGCCTGACCGGATCGACAACGAACTGGCGCAATGTGCTTGTGTTCCGACGGGCAGTAGAAGAGGAAATAGACGCATCCGAAGTCGGTACAGCACCAGATACGGACAGCACCCCTTTGGCCCAGCCGGTTCCAGGCCCTGACGAGGTTCAGGCGCCGAAACCGATTGCGGCAGAAGCGGATGAACCGCCTTTGTCGTTGAAACGGTCTGATGAAGTATCCGAGGCCAGTGACACGTCAAAAACCTAGTCTTTGTCGCAGGCTTGGGTATCTGAATCAAGACACTAAGCCACCCGCTAATTTGAGATAATTCCCACATCTTTAAACTTTTACCACGCCTTCAACACAGGTTGCCCGGCAGCACCCACGTCTTGGCTTATCCTGTGTGGGTTCCAGCGCACTTCGGTCGCGAATGGCCGGAACAGACGCCTGCCAATGCGTGATCTCGCCAGAAAAAGAACAGAAGCGTCAAAAAACTGGCGACGACTTGAACACAAGCAGTACGCGCCATTTGAAAAAGGGATACGCACCCCGAAAATCTGTGGCATGCTAACACGGCAACCGGGAGGGACAGCAAAAATGGCTATTCGGCAGACGCAAGGGCGGGCGCGCCTTTATGACACCATTCTCGACACAGTGGGCGACACGCCTTGCATCCGGGTCAATCGGATCGCGCCAGATCATGTGACCGTCTATGTGAAGTTCGAGGCGTTCAACCCGGCCGGTTCGGTCAAGGACAGGCTGGCGCTGAATATCATAGAAGCGGCGGAACGCGAGGGGCGGTTGAGGCCCGGCCAGACCGTTGTCGAAGCGACCTCGGGCAATACCGGCATCGGACTTGCGATGGTTTGCGCGGCCAAGGGATATCCTCTGGTTGTGACAATGGCCGAGAGCTTTTCGGTCGAACGGCGCAAATTGATGCGGTTTTTGGGCGCAAAGGTCGTTCTGACCCCCAAGGCACAAAAAGGGTTTGGCATGTACACCAAAGCCAAGGAGCTAGCTGAGGAAAACGGGTGGTTTTTGGCCAGCCAATTCGAAACCGCTGCCAATGCCGATATTCACGAGAACACCACAGCACAAGAAATTCTGGCGGATTTCGAGGGCAAACAGCTGGATTACTGGGTGACGGGCTACGGGACTGGCGGAACGGTTTCAGGTGTCTCGCGTATGTTGCGGAAAGAGCGGCCTCACACAAAGATCATCCTGACCGAGCCTGCCAATGCAGCTATCGTATCTTCGGGTTACGTCAACACCCGCAACGATGATCATCAGCCCACGGAAAGCCACCCTAAGTTTGAACCACATCCGATTCAGGGATGGACGCCGGACTTCATCCCATGGGTGCTGCAGGAAGCGATCGACAATTCTTATTACGACGCATTGATCCCTGTGCCCGGACCTGAAGGGATCGAATGGTCACGCCGTCTTGCCTCGGAAGAAGGCATTTTCACCGGGATTTCTGGCGGATCGACATTTGCTGTGGCGATGAAAATGGCCGAAACCGTCCCTGAAGGATCGGTTATGCTGGTCATGCTGCCGGACACCGGCGAGCGTTACCTTTCGACCCCGTTGTTCGAGGGGATCGAAGACGGCATGACCGAAGAAGAATACGCGATTTCGGCTTCTACGCCTTCGGCGCAGATGAGCGCGGACTGACGTCCGGCGCGTTCAGGTATCAATATCCAACGCCAGCGCGTGAATGCGGGGCACGATATCGCCCAAAGCCTTGTGAACCGCACGATGTCGGGCGACGCGAGATTGCCCTTCGAAGGCGGCGGCGCGAATGCGGACGTTGAAATGGCTCTCGCCGCCTTCCTGAAACCCCGCGTGGCCGCGGTGGCTTTCGCTGTCGTCTATCACCTCAAGCTCGCGCGGGTCAAAGGCGGCTTGCAGGCAGGTTCGGATCTCGTCGGTCACGCTCATTTTTTCGCTCAGCGGCAAAAATTTTACCGCTCCCCTCTTCTACTTTCGGCTGCTTAGACTAAACTGCTGCCTCCGAGTCGAAAAGATGTGTTCGTGAGGATCAGAGCATGACGAAATCAGACCCCTTTGGATTCGATATGTCCGTTTCCAGCGCCAAGAAAAAGAATCCGCGCGGGCGCCGGGGCATGTCGGGCGCGTCCGAGACGTCGACTCGAGTTTGCGATCACCCTGGATGCGAGGAGCCCGGCAAATTCCGCGCGCCCAAAGCTCCAGATGTGTTGGACGACTTTTACTGGTTCTGCCAGCAGCATGTGCGCGAATATAACCAGAAATGGAACTTCTTCGACGGCACCACCGAGGCTGAGCTGAATGCCCAGCGGTCGAAAGACAAAGTGTGGGAACGCGAAACCAAGCCAATGGGTGACCCTGAAGCACGCGCCTGGGCCCGCCTGGGCATCGAGGACCCGCATCAGGTTCTGGGGGCCAACAGTACACAAAACAAAGGCCGCACGTCGGGCGGCGGCGGCCGTCGCCTACCGCCCACCGAGCGCCGTGCCATCGAGATTCTGGAAGCCAATGACAGCTGGTCCAAAGCCGAGGTACGTAAGGCCTACAAAAAATTGATCAAGGTTCTGCACCCGGACATGAACGGCGGTGACCGATCTCAGGAAGAACAGCTGCAAGAGGTTGTGTGGGCCTGGGATCAGATCAAGGACAGCCGGAACTTCAAGTAAAGCCGCTGCGTATTTCAGACCGAGCCTTCTGACTGTTTTATAACACAGTCGTAAAAGGTTGTGCGTCGGCTCACTGGTAACCCGTTTCGATTCCCGCAATAGTCACAGGGTTTAAACCGGAATTCTCAACGGAGCGACAATATTGCGTTTGCCACTGATCGCGTTCCTTGTCTCGCTGGGTGGCTTCTTTGCTGCCCCGTTTCTGCCAGCAGAATACGAAAACGTGCAAGCGTTCAGCTTGCTTTGCATGGTCATCAGCTTGATCTGGGGCCTGCGCGCCTGGCGCAGGTGGCGCGTAGCCAATACCTGGGTCATCGTGGACGGGTCCAATGTGATCCATTGGAAAGAAGGTGACCCGGATCTGGGCACCTTGCGTCTGGTCCTTGCAGCCCTGAAGCGCGCCGGTTTCAGACCGGGCGTCGTTTTCGATGCGAATGTCGGCTACAAGATCGAGGGCAAATTCATGAACGACCGGGCGCTGAGCCGCGCTTTGGGTTTGAGGACCAAACAGGTGATGGTCGCCCCCAAGGGTACGCCCGCAGATCCCTTGATTTTGCAGGCATCGCGAGACAGCAAAGCACGCATTGTCACAAACGACAGGTTCAAGGACTGGGTTGATGAGTTTCCGGATGTGGTGAACACAGATCGCCTTGTGAAAGGTGGCTTTCGGAAGGGTGAGCTTTGGTTTTCACTCTGATGTAGGATCCGTGTTGTTTCTTGAAGAACGCTGATTGAGAATCCTGCCCTTCGTTTCGATAGAGCCAGTTTGAAAGAAAAACCTGGTCACCTTTTCTGGTAGCCCTCTTTCCCTTGCCCTTGCCCGCAATATGTTGCACCACACACGGGTTCAGACCCGGCAAGGCGGGCCAAAGGATAAGGACAAGACGAATGGCTGACGGATCGATCGACGTAAACGCAAAACCAACCGAAGATATCTCGGTCCGCGACGTATTCGGCATTGATACGGAAATGAAGGTTAAAGGCTTTGCCGAGGCGTCTGACCGGGTACCGGCCATCGACCCGACCTATAAGTTTGACCCTGAAACGACGCTGGCCATTCTGGCGGGTTTTGCCCACAACCGTCGTGTGATGATCCAGGGCTATCACGGCACCGGCAAATCAACTCATATTGAACAGGTCGCGGCGCGTTTGAACTGGCCTGCTGTGCGGGTGAACCTGGACAGCCACATCAGCCGGATCGACCTGATCGGCAAGGACGCGATCAAGCTGCGCGACGGCAAGCAGGTCACTGAGTTCCACGAAGGCATCCTGCCCTGGGCGCTGCGTAACCCGGTCGCCATCGTGTTCGACGAATATGACGCGGGCCGCGCGGACGTGATGTTCGTGATCCAGCGTGTTCTGGAGCATGACGGCAAACTGACCCTGCTGGACCAGAACGAGATCATCACACCGAACCCGAACTTCCGCCTGTTTGCCACCGCCAACACCGTTGGTCTGGGCGACACCACGGGCCTGTACCACGGCACGCAGCAGATCAACCAGGCACAGATGGACCGCTGGTCTTTGGTCTCGACCCTGAACTATCTGAGCCACGATGCAGAAACGATGATCGTGCTGTCGAAAGCGCCGCATTACAACACAGCTGATGGCCGCAAGACCGTCAGTCAGATGGTCACTGTGGCCGACCTGACCCGGACTGCTTTTATGAATGGCGATCTGTCGACCGTCATGAGCCCCCGTACGGTGATCAACTGGGCTCAGAACGCCGAGATTTTCCGTGATGTGGGCTATGCGTTCCGCCTGTCCTTCCTGAACAAATGTGACGAGCTGGAGCGCCAGACTGTGGCCGAGTTCTATCAGCGCTGCTTCGACGAAGAGCTGCCAGAAAGCGCGGCAAGCGTAAGCTTGGGTTAATCCGCTGGATTGCGCCCGTTTACGGGCGCAATGCCTCTGGCGGAGGTATTTTTAGCCAGATGAAGGCGGATCCGGTTTCTCTGCTGATGGAAATTCGGGCGGCAATGTGAAAGGCTTGGGGACATGGCACAGAAGAACGACAACCCTGCTGATCCGTTCAAGAAGGCTTTGGCCGAGGCCACCAAGGTCATGGCCGATGACCCCGAGTTGTCCGTAACCTACACGGTTGATCCTTCGGGCATGTCCGGCGAGTCGATGCGTTTGCCTCAGGTCTCGCGCCGAATGACGCGCGAAGAGGTGCTTCTGGCACGCGGTACTGCCGACGCTCTGGCCTTGCAGCGTAAATATCACGACGATGCCACGCATGCACGCTATGCCCCTCCAGGAGATATGGCGCGCGATCTTTACGAGGCGATGGAGACCGCCCGCTGTGAAGCGATGGGCGCGCGGGATATGCCCGGCACTGCCAGCAATATTGACGTCAAGATCGGGCATGAGGCGATCCGGCGTGGCTATGACCAATGCAAACAGCCTGCCGATGCACCTCTGGCCGTGGCAGCAGGCTATCTGATCCGGCATCTGGCCACCGGGCGCGATCTGCCGCCTGCAGCCGAGAACATCATGAACCTTTGGCGCGGTTTCATCGAGGAGCAGGCCGGAGGAACGCTGGAGAATCTGGACGAAATTCTTTCGGATCAGGCCGAGTTTGCCAAATTTGCGCGTCAGGTTATCAAGGATCTGGGCTATGGCGATCAGTTGGGGGATGACCCTGACGAACTGGACGACGAACAAGAAGATCAGGCCGAGGAAGACGCCGAGGAACAGCCCGATCCCGACAGCACTGGTCAGGATGATCAAGACGAGCAGGACGCCGACGCCACACCTGAGCAAAGCCAGGAAGAGCAACAGGATCAGTCTCAGGCCCAGGTTTCGATGGATGAGATGGCCGAGGATGAGCTGGGGGATGAGGCGGAGATGCCTGAAGGTGAGGCTCCGATGGAGCCGCCTGCACCGCCGCCCGCATCCGAAGCTGACCCGGATTACCGGGTTTATCTGGATGCCTATGACGAGGAGATTGCTGCCGAGGATCTGGCAGAACCGGCTGAGTTGGAACGGCTGCGCGCCTATCTGGACCAGCAACTGGAGCCTTTAAAAGGAGCGGTATCGCGTCTGGCCAACAAACTTCAACGCCGGTTGCAGGCGCAGCAAAACCGATCCTGGGAGTTCGACCGCGAAGAAGGCATTCTGGATGCCGGTCGTCTGGCGCGCGTTGTTGCAAACCCAACCACACCGCTGAGTTTCAAGGTCGAGAAAGACACTGAGTTCCGCGATACAGTGGTAACGCTGCTGCTGGACAACTCGGGTTCGATGCGGGGCCGCCCGATCTCGATCGCGGCCATCTGTGCGGATGTTCTGGCACGGACGCTGGAACGCTGCAATGTGAAGGTTGAGATTCTGGGCTTTACCACGCGGGCATGGAAAGGCGGTCAGGCGCGCGAGGCGTGGCTGAATGATGGTCGTCCACAACAACCCGGTCGCCTGAACGATCTGCGTCACATTATCTACAAAGGCGCGGATGCACCGTGGCGGCGGTCCCGGCCCAATCTGGGTCTGATGATGAAAGAGGGTCTGCTGAAGGAAAACATCGACGGTGAGGCGTTGGAATGGGCGCACCGGCGGATGCTGGCGCGGCGCGAGGCGCGCAAAATCCTGATGGTCATTTCAGATGGTGCTCCGGTCGACGATTCCACGCTGAGTGTGAACCCGGCAAACTATCTGGAGAAACACCTGCGCGATGTGATCGCCATGGTCGAAAAGCGCAAGATGGTCGAACTGTTGGCGATCGGGATCGGCCACGATGTGACCCGCTATTATGATCGGGCCGTGACCATCACCGATGTGGAACAGCTGGCGGGTGCGATGACCGAACAATTGGCAGCCCTGTTCGATAGTGATCCACGCGCCCGGGCGCGTGTGATGGGGATGCGAAAGGCCAGCTGAGGCTGGCCTTGCCTCCGGCGGGAGTATTTTTGAAAAGATGAAGTCTCGGATCGGCATTTTGTTCGGATCATACTGATCTGGACATTTCTTCCACTGCGCCTCAGGGTTTGCCGGTACCAAAATCAATGAGGCCCTTCATGTTCCAATCCTTTCAAGTGACTGCCCGCCCGGAACAGGGACCTCCGCGACTGGCCGCGTTGCGAGAAGAGATGACACAGACGGGCTTGGACGGGTTTCTGGTCCCACGCGCGGACGCGCATCAGGGAGAATATGTAGCACCACGCGACGAAAGATTGGCATGGTTGACGGGCTTTACAGGCTCGGCCGGGTTTTGTACCGCCCTGCGTAATGTCGCGGGGATGTTCATTGACGGACGGTATCGTACGCAGGTCAAAGCGCAGGTTGCCAACGACTTCACGCCAGTGCCCTGGCCCGAGGTCAGTCTGAGCGCGTGGCTGAAAGAGCAACTGCCCAACGGTGGTAAGGTGGGGTTTGACCCCTGGCTGCACGCTGTAGGACAGATTTCCGATTTGGTCCGTGACCTGGACGGTAGTGGCATCGAGCTGGCGAGATGTGAGAACCTTGTTGACCGGATCTGGGCGGATCAACCTGCACCGCCGATGAACCCGGTCAAGGTGCATCCGATTGAATTTGCTGGGGAAACATCGGACAGCAAAATTACACGTCTCGCCAAAGACCTGCAGCAGAACGGGCGTAGTGGAGCGATAATCACCCTGCCGGATTCCATAATGTGGCTGTTGAATATTCGCGGATCTGACATCGCCTATAACCCGGTCGCGCATGGATTTGCTGTCTTGCATGCAGATGGCAGGGTCGACCTGTTCATGACAGCCGAAAAGCTGATCGAAGTCAGGGATCATCTGGGGTCAAATGTGACGGTGCATGACCCGCAGACTTTCCTCGACACGGTCAGCACACTGGAGGGGCCGGTTCAGGTAGACATTGGCACGCTGCCGCAAATCGTAGCGGATGTTTTGGGGACCGCGATGACTGAAGGCGGTGATCCTTGTGCCCTGCCCAAAGCCTGCAAAAACCCTGCCGAAATCGCGGGCAGCGCCGAAGCGCATCTGCGTGATGCAGTGGCCGTGATCGAGACCCTCTGCTGGCTGGACAAGCAAGCCCCTGCCAGTGTGACCGAGACTCAGGTGGTCACGCGCCTGGAAGAAAACCGGCGCAAGGACAATGCGCTTCAGGACATATCGTTCGACACCATTGCCGGAACCGGACCCAACGGTGCGATCATGCATTATCGGGTGACCGAAGAAACCGACAGCCGATTGGAAAATGGTCACATTCTGGTACTGGACAGTGGTGGGCAATATCTGGACGGTACAACCGATATCACGCGAACCATTGCCATCGGCGAAGTTGGCGATGAAGAGAAAACCTGTTTCACACGTGTCCTGAAAGGCATGATTGCCATGTCGATGTTGCGCTGGCCTGCGGGTCTTGCAGGGCGCGATATCGAATGCGTGGCGCGAACGCCGCTGTGGGCCGCGGGGCAGGACTTCAACCATGGGGTCGGTCACGGGGTTGGGGCTTATCTGAGTGTCCACGAAGGACCCCAGCGCTTGTCAAAAGTCAGCCATGTGCCGCTGCAGCCCGGCATGATCCTGTCGAACGAGCCCGGATATTATCGTGAAGGCGCCTTTGGCATCCGCATTGAAAACCTTGTCGTGGTGGAACAGGCTCCTGCCCTTGCCGGCGGCGACACGGAACGCGCGATGTTGAACTGGCGTACCCTGACTTTTGTACCGATTGACCGCAGGCTGATCCTGGTCGATATGTTGACCCCCGACGAACGCGACTGGCTGAATACCTATCACCGCGACGTTGCGGAAAAAATCCGCCCGAGGCTGGGACATGACGCGCAACTGTGGTTGGATGCCGCAACTGCGCCGGTCTGACACCGGGCTGTTACATAGAACGGGCAGAGGAGAGGCCCAAATACGACGAGGGAAGGAACTGGAATGACCGAGATCACGATCCAAAAAGCGCCGGGCAAATGGAGTGTCCGCTCGGGCGGTGCGATTCTGGGCGAGACAAACAACGCGCTGGAACTGCACGAAGGCGACAAGGATCCGGTGATCTACTTCCCGCGCAACGATATTGCGATGGCTTTTCTGGACCGCACCGACAAAGTGACCCATTGCCCTGGCAAGGGCAACGCGACGCATTTTTCCATCGTCAACAAGTCATCCGTGACCGAAAATGCTGTCTGGAGCTATGAGGACCCAATCCCAAGCGTGGCTGAGATCAAAGATCACCTGGCATTTTATCCTGTGGAATCCGTGAAGGTAGAGCAGATTTAGTATTTGCTTTGAAACTTTTTCGCGCATTCAGACGGGCCGAAAGGCCCGTTTTTTGATTGAGGTGTAGATTCTGGAAGCGAAGGTACTAGCCGATTCCCAGCCTCACGCAGCTGTGGAATGCATGTGAGCGGCAATTACGGCAAACTTGCATCCGGGTATCACCGGAGGCTTCCATGTCGATTTCACGTCGCGGTTTTGCAGGAATGATCGGAGCGGGTGCGCTTGCCCCCAGCGTGCTGTGGGCACAGCAGGATCCTGTGCTGGAAGCCTTGCGTAGCACGCTGGAGGGGCGCCGTACTGCGTTTGAGGCGCATATGACTTACCTCAGGGATCGCGGGCAGCCGGACGTTGTGCCAGGGCTATTGACCGCAATGCGCTACGCTGATCGGCGCCGGGACGAGATTGTCGAGGTAATGGAAGCCCTGACCGGGAAGCGCTATGGCAATGACTGGTTCGAGTGGATGCTGTGGCAGGAGCGGAACCCCCAGATTATCCCTCATCCTTCGCTGATCCCGTTCAAGCGTGAGGTTCTGCTGCGGATCGATCCGAATTTCGATGTGTTCCTGCAACCCGACTACCTGCAACGCGACCGGATGAAGATCCGTTTGGAAGAAATCGCATGGGGCGGCGTGCACAAGGATGGTATTCCGTCTTTGGACAATCCGACCCTGATTTCACCTTCAAATGCCGGTTACCTGAAAGGCGACGATCTGGTCTTCGGTGTAGCAATCAACGGGGATGAGCGCGCCTATCCTCTGCGGATCATGGGCTGGCACGAGATGTTCAATGACGTGATCGGCGGAGTACCTGTGGCGCTGGCCTATTGCACGCTCTGCGGGTCGGGCATTCTTTTTGAAACGCAAGTGGCGGGACGGCGGAAACCTTTTGTTTTCGGTTCGTCAGGGTTCCTCTATCGGTCGAACAAGCTGATGTTTGACCGCGAGACGCATTCGCTTTGGAACCAGTATACCGGCAAACCCGTGGTGGGTCCCTTGGTGAACAGCGGGATCGCATTGAAACAGCGCCCGGTTGTGATCGCAACGTGGGACAGCTGGAAAACCTCGCACCCTAAAACGCGCGTCCTGTCGCTGAACACGGGGCATCGGCGCAACTATGGGTCGGGCGTTGTCTATAGAGACTATTTCGCCTCAAGCGAGTTGATGTTTCCGGCGGTGGTGGATCAGTCCAGACATCGGCAGAAAGACTACATCTTTGCCGTGCGCCAGTTCGGAGCCGCGCGCGCATGGCCGCTGGATGCATTCAAGCGCAAACCGGTGATTAACGACGCCATCGCCCAAACACCGCTGGTTCTGATTGGGGATCCAAAGGAACGCAGCGTACGCGCGTATGAGCGTAAAGGCTATACATTCAAGACAACGCAAGCAGGTTTGCAGGATGGCAAAGGTCAAAGCTGGACCGTTACCGAAGACGCGTTGATCGGACCGGATGGCACACGCTTGTCTCGGGTGGCGGGGCACATCTCTTACTGGTTTGCCTGGGACAACTACCTTGGAGACACAGCCAGCGTTTATGGCGGGTAAGGTTTAAGAGTGTTCCTCGGCGGCAGTTGCCGCAAGCGCCCTGTTATAGGCCTTGAGCGCATCAACGTGATAAAGCGCACCAACAGGCGTTTCAGATCCATCGTCTTCCAGAACAATCACCGGAATGCAGGGGATGTCTGCACGGTCAAAATAAGGCATTGCCGCTTCCAGTGTGGCGCTGGCCTGAATACACAGGCCCTGTTCGATCAGTCCCTGCGCTTCTTCCTTGGTGATCGAACGCGGGTCACCGATTGGGCGCATCACGGCCCCGGCGCGCAGCATGGCCAACAGATATGCCTGCGGCCCGGCGGCAAGATGGACATCCCGTCGTTCCAGTTGCGTGAGGAAGAAGGACCGATCCACAAGACGCGAGGCCAACGCGGTGGACATGGAAACCGTCACCATCACTGCAAGACCGATCTGCCAATCCCCAGTCAGCTCAAAGACAATCAGTGTGGTCGAAATAGGCGCACCCAGCACCGCCGCAGCCACAGCACCCATCCCGGCAAAGGCATAAAGCGTGTGTGTGCCGGACACATCCGGCAACAATCCCGTGGCAATCAAACCAAAGGCCAACCCGGTCAGAGCGCCAATCATCAGTGACGGTGAAAAGACACCGCCCCCCATACGCCCACCCATCGTAATCGCAACGGCAACCGTTTTGACCACGGCGAACAGGATCGCGGTTGTCAACACCAGATCACCGGTCAAAGCACGGATAGTCGTCTCGTACCCCACGCCGATGATGTGCGGGAACCAGATTGCCAGCAGACCCAACATCGCCCCGGACACGGCCGGACGCAGCCACCCCGGAATGGACAGACGGCTTTGGATATGGCTGCCGATATCCTCGGCAAAAAAGATTGATCGCATCAGCAGCAGGGCAACAAAGCCGCAGATCAGACCAAGGATCAGGAAGGCCGGAAGCTCGACATAGAATTGCAGCGATCCCGGAGTATCCAGCGTGAATTCGGTAACATCACCGTATTCCAGCCGGTTGATCACCGTTCCCGCGACCGAGGCGATAACGATTGGCGCGAAGGCGTGCACGGCAAAGTGGCGCAGCACGACCTCAAGCGCGAACAAAGCCCCGGCAATGGGGGCGTTAAAACTGGCTGAAACAGCAGCGGCCACGGCGCAACCCAGAAGGTCGCGGCCTGTGATCCCATCCGCGTGGATACGGTTGCTGACCCATGTAGAGATTACTCCGGCCATGTGCACCACGGGCCCTTCCCGACCCGTTGACCCGCCCGAACTGAGCGTGATCAGAGAAGCAAAGAATGAGGCAATCCCCGCCTTAACCTCGACCCGGCCGTCTGTCACGGCGGCGCCTTCGATCACATCAGCCACAGATCGCACACGCCCGTCATCGGTAAACCGGTTCAGGATCACGCCCACCAGCAAACCACCGACAATGGGAATGATCAGAACCATGAACCAAGGCAGTTTCTCAGCATGGCTGTGCAGCAGCAAAATGTCATCTGTGTCATAAAGGTAAGCTTGCAGGGAACGGATCGCTTTGCGGAAGCCAAGCGCCATGAACCCGGCCGCGATACCGATGGCCAGTGCGATGAACCAGAACTGGATCTGGCTTGGCCCCCGGCGCAGCATCACCCGCCACGCATCCTTGATCGCGGCCAGAGCCTGATTGAACTGGTTGCGCAGAACGGTGCGGGTCGACTGAGTCATTGGCCCTCGGGGATCATCACTTACACCTTAGTAAGCCACGGAGCGCCCATATAAAAGTGGGATAGCGACAGTGTGAGCACCGCAGAACGCCCTTTACACATCAGGCTTGCAGCAGGGCCCGGGCAGCAGCGCGCGCTTCTTCGGTGATGGTATCGCCTGCCACCATACGCGCGATCTCATCCACGCGGTCCGGTTCTGCCAAGGGAACCACGGTGGACAGGGTTTGTCCCTGAGTCACCTGCTTCTGCACACGCCAGTGATGCGCCGCTCGGGCCGCAACCTGAGGCGAATGGGTGACGACAAGCACCTGCCCCCCCTGCGCCAATGACGCCAGCCTGCGACCAACCGCATCGGCTGTGGCACCGCCAACGCCCCGGTCAATCTCGTCAAAGATCATCGTGCGCGCGCTGTCATCGCCAGTCAGACAGACCTTGAGCGCCAGCAAAAAGCGGCTGAGTTCGCCGCCCGAAGCAATCTTGTTCAGCGGACCTGCCGGAGCGCCGGGATTGGTCGCCACGGTGAACGCCACTGCGTCAGTGCCTTCAGGGCCCGGCTCAGCCAGGGCGAGTTCAGTTTGGAATACGGCGCGTTCCATCTTGAGCGGGGCCAGTTCCGTCATGACGGCGGCATCAAGTCGCCCGGCTGCTGCCTTGCGGGCTGCGCTCAGCGCTGTAGCGGCGGTGTCATAAGCTTTCTGCGCCGCAACCACGGCGGCACGTTTGTCTGCAAGATCGGCATCGCCCGCTTCCAGCCGGTTCAGGCGGTCGCGCAGGGTGTCGGCAAATGTTCCCAGATCATCCGGCGAAACATCATGCTTTCGCGCCTGCGCTCGGATGGCGAACAGGCGTTCTTCAACCTGCTCCAGTTCCGCCGGGTTAAAATCCAGCGCTTGAAGGCAGGCATTCACGCCATCCTGAGCCTCGCCCAGTTCGATCATCGCACGCCCAAGCGCAGCGATCGGTTCTTCCAACTGGCCGCCTGCGTTGTCTGAAACGCCTTCCAACCAGCGCATAGCGTCAGACATTGCGCCTTCGGCCCCATCCCCGGACAACAGCGCGAAGGCGCGGGCGACATCATCCCGGATGCGCTCGGCCCCCTGCATCATGCGGCGGCGCGCATCCAGTTCGGCATCCTCGCCCGGTTGCGGATCAAGCTGATCCAATTCAGCCACCGCATGACGCAGGAATTCTTCCTCGCTGCGAACAGCCTCAAGTGCGATCTCGGTCTCAGCTAACAGCTTGCGCGCACGGGACATCTCGGTCCAGGCTGCACGTACTTTGGCCAAATGCCCCGATACACCCGCGAAATCGTCCAGCATCGCCCGATGCCCGCGCGGGTTCAGCAACCCGCGATCGTCATGCTGGCCATGCAGTTCGATCAGGGTTTCGGACAATGCACGCAGCACTTCGCCCGAACACCGCCGATCATTGACCCAGGCGGTCTTACGCCCCTCGGCAGTGTTGACCCGACGCAGGATCAGTTCTTCGCCGCCCGGCAAGCCCGCTTCGGCCAGAATCGCATGAGCAGGATGGTCGGCGGAAAGTTCAAACTCGGCGACAACTTCGCCCTGTGCCGCGCCTTGCCGCACCAATTCGGCACGACCGCGCCAGCCCAGTACAAACCCAAGCGAATCCAGAAGGATTGACTTGCCCGCCCCGGTTTCCCCGGTCAAAGCGTTCAAGCCCGGTTGGAAGGTCAGTTCCAACCGGTCGATGATGAGCATGTCGCGGATATCTAAGGCGCGCAGCATCGGGTCTTTAACGTCCCAAGCCAGAAGCCATGGCGATTACAACCATTCACCCTTGATGGTCTGACGATAGATCGTGCTGAGCCAGTTGTTACCACGGCTCTTAAGATCAAGGCCGCGCGATGTCAGCAGCTTGTAGGCATCGTCATACCATTCCGAGGACTGATAGTTATAGCCAAGGATGGCACCGGCTGTCTGCGCTTCGTCCAGCAGGCCGAGAGACAAATAAGCCTCGACCAAACGATAGAGCGCTTCAGCGGTGTGAGAAGTTGTCTGGAAATCTTCGACAACAACGCGGAAGCGATTGATCGCCGCGATGTAATGATCCTGACGCAGGTAGTAACGCCCGATTTCCATCTCTTTGCCTGCCAGATGGTCAAAGGCGAGGTCGAATTTCAAAACCGCCGAAGTGGCATATTCGCTGTCAGGATAAACCTCGATCACGGTGCGCAGCGATTGCAGTGCCTGAAAGGTCAGGCCTTGATCGCGCCCGACCTCATCAATCTGGTCATAGTAGCTGAGCGCCAGCAGGTATTGCGCATAGGCTGCATCTTCATCCGTGGGGTAGAAGTCGATATATCGCTGCGCAGCTGCGCGGCTTTCTTCATAATTCTTGTCCGCGTGGAACGAAAACGCCTGCATGATCAGCGCGCGCTTGGCCCAATCTGAATAGGGATAGAGGCGTTCAACTTCCGAGAAATACCATGCCGCATCGTCCGAGCGATTCTGCGACAGTTCATATTCCCCACGGGTGTAGATCTGTTCCGGCGTGAATCCTTCAAGGTTCTGATCCCGGTCCGCGCCTTTTCTGCCGAAAAGACCACCGTTGCCACACGCCGCCAAAACTGCTGTCAGAAGAATCGCCCCTGCGAGTCTGACTGCCGCTTTGCTGCCAACCATACCGCCCATCCTTGTCGTCTTGCTTAATGGGGTTCGCCCCGAATTGAGCCATGGTCTAGCACAGAAAATTCCGGTGCAAAACGCCTTATGCAACTTCTGGCGCAAATGTCGTCAGAGTTGATCAGATCAGGCGACTTCAGGAATTTCGTTTACAATCAGCCCCTGCCCCGGCAGACGCGCGGCCTGCTGCGGCGTACACAGCACCGGACGCACCGCACCCGGAGTTTCGAACAGATTGCGCAGAAGGGTGTTGGTCAGCGAATGGCCCGACTTGTTACCTGTAAAGTGCCCAAGAATCGGACCACCCGCCAGATAGAGATCGCCCAGAGCATCCAGCATCTTGTGACGCACAGCTTCATCGGTGCGACGGAAGCCACCCGGCGTCAGAACTTCGCTGCCCTGAACAACAACGGCATTGTCAAGCGTACCGCCCAAGGCCAGCCCGTTGGCCCGCATGGCTTCGACGTCAGTACGACGACAGAATGTACGGCAGTCGCTGAGTTCACGTGCAAAGGAACCATTGCGCATGTCCAGCGTTTTGGTCTGGCTGCCGATTGCGCTGTCTTCAAAATCGATATAGAAGTCGATGATCAAACCGTCGGCAGGCACGATGCTGGCATCCGCGCCTTCGCGTGTCGCGGTCACGGGCTTCAGAACCTCATAGGCCAGAACCGGGCTTGCCTGACGGCGCACACCCTTGGCCATGATACCGCGTACGAAATCAATCGAAGACCCGTCCATGATCGGCACTTCAGGTCCATCAATCTCGATCAGCGCATTGTGTACACCACATCCGGCCAATGCAGCCATGATATGTTCGATGGTCGAGACCGATACACCTGAATCATTCACCAGGCGGGTGCAAAGCGGGGTACGCTCGACCGCATGGTAGATTGCAGGGATCATTGCATCGCCCAGTTGAATATCCGTCCGTTTGAACCAAATGCCATGACCTGCCGCAGCAGGCTTGAGAACCATGGTCGCGGGCTGGCCGCCATGCAGCCCAACGCCTTTAAACGTGACCGGAGATTTGAGCGTATGTTGCAAAATGGGCCTCGGTGAGTGGTGTCCAGCCTGCGTTGGCTGTGTTGGTCACTCAGTTAAGGAAGCCTGCGTCAAGGCTCAACTCACTCTTTGCAACCGAATGAAACATGTATGTAACAGATCGGCAAAACCCTGCTTACATGTTATTAACTATATGTTTCTAAATGATAAAGGGCCGCTAAGAAACGGCCCTGTGAGTGGATTTTGTTACCGCGATCAGTTGGCTTGACGGCGCAGGAAGGCAGGAATTTCGATACGATCCTGTTCCGGATCGGCCTCGTCCTGGACCGGTGCGGTGGCTTCAGACTGGCGCAGAACGGGCTGCTGGCGCGGCGTTTGCGCCGGTGTGTCTGCTGCATGACCGGTCATCCGATCGATCAGTCGATTGAAGCCGAAGCGCGACCGTTCTTCGGGTTCCGGCTGTGAAACAGCTTCGGGCTGGCGTGGTGCTGCCGGGCGCTGCGGCGCTGACGGAACCTTTTGCACAGCCGCCTGCAAGCGCTGCAGCGCCTCGGGCGACGGGGTGCCTGCGGCATGGCCGCGCGGGGCGACAAAGCTTTCGGGCGCGGGTTCGACATGTTCGGGCTGCGGCTCGAAGTCCGCCACACGCGGCTGGTAAGCAGGAGGTGGCAAGTCGTCCTCGACACGTTCGTCACGCGGCTGGAACTGCGGTTGCGCGGTCTCTTCTGCGGCCTCAAAAAGCGAAGGCTCACGAGGTTCTTCCATCTGCGGCGCGGTTTCCGCCATTTCCGCTGCAACAGGAGCGTCTTCCTGAGCGTGCTCTTCCGCCGAAACCGTGCGTGTCAGCGGCTCGGACATTGAGCGGCGCGCAACCGGGACATCCACGGATTTTTCGCTGGCGTCGATGCCGGTCGCAACCACCGATACACGCATGCCGCCTTCCATTGCGGTGTCCAGTGTCGATCCGACGATGATGTTCGCTTCGGGGTCCACTTCCTCGCGAATGCGGTTGGCTGCTTCGTCCAGTTCGAACAGAGTCAGGTCGTGGCTGCCGGTGATGTTGATCAGGACACCCTTCGCGCCTTTGAGGCTGATCTCGTCCAGCAGCGGGTTGGCAATGGCTTTTTCTGCCGCTTGAACCGCACGATCTTCGCCGGTTGCCTCGCCGGTTCCCATCATCGCCTTACCCATCTCGTCCATTACGGCACGAACGTCGGCAAAATCGAGGTTGATCAGGCCCGGGCGAACCATCAGGTCCGTTACACCCTTAACGCCTTGATACAGAACGTCATCCGCCATCGAGAACGCTTCGGTAAAGGTGGTCTTTTCGTTGGCCAGACGGAACAGGTTCTGGTTCGGAATGATGATCAGCGTGTCGACAACCTTTTGCAGTGCTTCAACGCCGTCTTCGGCCTGACGCATCCGCTTGGCGCCTTCGAATTGGAAAGGCTTGGTGACAACACCCACCGTCAGCACGCCCAGTTCACGGGCGGCTTGAGCGATGATCGGTGCGGCGCCAGTGCCGGTGCCGCCGCCCATACCGGCGGTGATAAAGCACATATGCGCGCCTGCCAGATGATCGACGATCTGCTCGATGCTTTCTTCAGCGGCTGCTGCGCCCACGGTGGGACGGGCCCCTGCACCCAGACCTTCGGTGACTTTCACACCCAATTGCACGCGTGCCGAAGATTGGCTTTGCTGCAGCGCCTGCGCGTCGGTGTTGGCGACAACAAAGTCGACACCGTCAAGCTGTTTCTCAATCATGTTATTGACGGCGTTCCCGCCTGCGCCGCCAACGCCAAATACTGTAATCCGAGGCTTCAGTTCGTCGTGCCCGGGCATCGAAAGATTCAATGTCATGCTCTGTCCGCCTGTATTTATGTCCCGCCAAAGCGGTGTTTTTCTTACCTATCCTTGGTCGATTCTAGCCGGATGATGCGAAAAGGTCACGTCAAAAATCGCGATTTGCCACAAAATATGGAGGAAATAAGGCAGCAACCGGCGGCATTTCGCAGGCGCTGCCAGATATAGCGGAAACGTCGGCGACCATCACAAGACACCCAGCAGGCCGCGAAGGCATTTTCTTCCTTCACGCTCTGACAGATCATCTTTTACATTGCGGAAAACTGCTCAGGTCCTGCCGCGAGACCTCTGACGGGCCCTGTGGATATCTTGAGGGATAAAACTGTGCTCCGCAACCGAAATCTTCAACTGGTCGGGGCGTTTGGACAGTTCAAGTCGCTTTGCGTGATACTGCGCACTTCCTGAATTTCTCCGTCTGCAAATGACGCCAGCCTCACCATCAGACGGCCTTCGTGCAGGAACGGCCACCAGCAAACCGGGATCCCGTCCGGGTCGTTGTCATAAAGAAAGCAGATCTGGCCGTTTGGCGTCGTGATTTGCCCATAAACGCACCCCCGGCCCTCTTCCCGCCAAACCGAGACGCGGCGGTTCAGAAATTGCTCGGTCCCAACAAGGTCTCCGCTGCGAATCTCGTGGAAGGTAAGCGTTTTGCCAACGGCTGCATCAAGAAATGCGTCCGGGGTAATCATGCTCTGCGCCCACGCCCAGCCTGGCAACAGGGCAGCGCCCAGCGCAGCCCAGCGCAAGTGCTTACCAGTTATCACGGAACCACCGCACTGCGCGTTTGAACGGGCGCGCAGCATAGGTGTCGACCGGAATCTCGAAATCCCACCATTCGTCCTGCGGATGAGCCGCAAACAGGCTGAGACCCACAGCAGAGGAAAACGCAGGGCCCGTTGCCGATTGCGGCAAGCCATGCACGCGCAGCGGGCGACCCAGACGCACGCGCTGTCCCAGAATACGGGTGGCAAGCCCGTCCAGCCCCATGATCTGACTGCCACCCCCTGTCAGAACGATTTGTTGACTTGGCATATGTTCGAACCCAGCGGCGTCAAGACGCACGCGGACCTCTTCCAGAATCTCTTCGACGCGCGGGCGCATGATGCCGATCAACTCGGCCCGACTGACGGTGCGACGGTCGTGTTCCCAGTCGCCGGTGTCGCCACCAATGTCAATCATATCCCGGTCGTCAGCCCCTGTGGCGTGGACGCCCCCATTAAATGTTTTGATCCGCTCGGCCACAGCCGCAGGCACACCCAGACCCATCGAGATGTCGCTGGTTACGTGATCGCCGCCCATGCCGACGCAATCCGCATAGATCATGTGTTTTTTCATGAAGATCGACACGCTGGTGGTGCCACCACCCATGTCGATACAGGCCGCGCCCAGTTCCTGCTCATCCTCGACCAAAGCGGAGATACCCGACACATATGCCGAGTTGGCAATACCTGCGAGCTCAAGATCACAACGCTTGATACAACGCACAATGTTCTGGATCGCCATCGCGTCTACGGTTAGCATATGCATGTCGACCGCGAGGCTTTGCCCCATCTGACCGCGGGGATCGATCAGACCCGAACGGTTGTCGAGCGCAAAGTTCACCGGCTGCGCGTGCAACACTTCGCGCCCCTCGCCGTAATCGGGCACGTCACAAGCATTCAAAACGCGGCCAACTTCAGCCTCGGTCACAAGCTGACCGTCAAGATCCACCTGTGCATCCAACCCGTAAGAGCGCGGATTGGCCCCCGAGAAACAGGCAATCACGTGATCGACGCGCATATCGGCCATCTTCTGCGCCGCTTGCAGCGCGGTGCGGATGGCGCGTTCGGTTTCCTGCATGGCGGTGACTTCGCCAAACTGTACGCCGCGCGAACGTGTGGTCGCCGCGCCAATGACACGAAACCCGGTCTGACCGGCCATCGAACCGATGGTATTGTCTTCACTCAGCCGACCCGTGCCGTCAAAACGCAAAACAAGGCAGGCAATTTTTGAGCTACCCACATCCAAAATCGCAATCACACCGCGTTGCAAAGCCTGTCGCCGCATCTGCCGCATGGCGCGTTGGGACTGATAAAGATCGGTCATCATGGTCGTTACTGCCCGTTACTCACGTTCACTTTTGTATTCCACCAGTCTTCGCTGGCGGCTTTGCTCATTCGAATGGTCGGACGCTGGCCAAGACGCATGTCGACCACGGCCACGTCACGTTCCAGAAGGTCCTGCACTTCGTTCACCGCCAGAACGCGTTCCAGCGCGCGCACCGGGCGTTCAGTCGGCAGCATGATGCGTTGACCGCGATCCAGAACCAGATCCCAGCGCCGCTCGCCCACGCGTACCAGCCCGCGCACGCGATTGCCCAAACTGCGCGAAGTCTGAAAGATTTCAAGCGCCTCAGCCACGTGAACATCAGCGCCCTTGCCCGCGATCAGTGGCAGGTTCGCATGATCCTTGCGCGAGGATGTCTCTTTGACATGGGCTCCGGTTTCATCCAGCAACTCCAGCCCGTCCCGGGTGCGCCAGACAATCACCGGCTGACGTTCAACCACGTCCACTTGCAGGATGCCGCCTGGGCGGATGCGCACCGTTGCTGATTTCACCGGGTCCAGCCCGGCGATCGTATCGCGCATATGTTCGACATCCAGATCCCAGGAACTGATCGGGAAATCCAGAGGCACGACCTCTCGGATATCCTCGGACAAGCTGGTGCCTGCCCCGTCGATAGCCATCAGATTGACCATGAACTCGGGACGTTCCTGAATCGAAGTACGGATATCGGCGACAAAGGCGGTGACAGCGTCGCGCCGTTCTTGCGAGGCGAAGTAAAGCCCAACAGCCGCCGCCACGGCACAGATTGGCAAGCCCACTTTGACACCCATCCGAATGCCCGGCGTAAGCATCCAGCGTTGAAGCCGGTAACTCAGGCGCGACGGCGCTGGATCGCTGCGACGTGCCGTGCGGGAAAACACCCGCGCCCCGCGCAGGCGCAAAAGCGGCTCAGCCTCATGCGATTCCGTGTCTGCCGAGGCGAAATCGGCATCCGGCCCCGCAAGCGGCTTGCTGCGATGGATTTCCAGTGAACGGCTGGCGGTCAGCGGTCGCATGAGGCGTCCTCCACCATCCAGGCGCAAAGCTGGCCGAAGGTCATGCCCAGATGGGCGGCCTGTTCCGGGGCCAGTGACGTGGGCGTCATGCCGGGTTGCGTGTTGGTCTCCAGCAGAAACAGACCGTCAGCGCCCATGCTGTCGTCCCAGCGGTAATCGGTACGACTGACACCCCTGCACCCCAACGCATCATGCGCGCGTACGGCGTAATCCATGCAACGATCAAAGATGTCTTGCGGAATGTCAGCGGGCAGAACATGCCAAGAACCACCGGGTTTGTACTTGGCGTCGTAGTCATACCAGCCATCATCGGTCATGATTTCCGTCACGGTCAGGGCGCGGTCGCCCATCACGGTCACGGTCAGCTCGCGCCCCGCCACGTATTTTTCGACCATGACCTGATCGGGCATCGCTTCGTCCAGCTGCGGCGGGCCATTGGCGTTTTCGTGCACGATGTAGATGCCAACGCTGGAACCCTCGTTGTTGGGCTTGGCCACATAAGGGGGCTCCATCACATGCATTTCGATGACCTCGACCTTCGGCACAATCACGCTGGGCACAATCGGCAAGCCCTCGGCCTGGTACACCTCTTTGCTGCGCTGCTTGTCCATCGCGAGAGCCGAGGCCAAAACACCGGAATGGGTGTAGGGAATGCGCATCCATTCCAGCAGACCCTGCACACAGCCGTCTTCACCCCAGCGGCCATGCAGGGCGTTGAAAACCACATCTGGCTTGATATCCAAAAGACGCGCATAGAGGTCGGGACCTGCGTCCAGTTCGACCACTTCAAAGCCTTCTCCCACAAGGGCGGCTGCGCATTCGCGCCCAGAGCTGAGAGACACCTCGCGTTCCGCCGAGGGTCCACCCATCAATACCGCCACTTTGGGGTTTGTCCTGCTCGACATACCCAACGTGCGCCTCAATGTCCCCGGACCTTATGTGGTGGTCCGTACTGCGTTTATGCCTTTGATCCGTCGCCTTAAATTAGCCTGTTATGGTCTGACGGTTGGGGCTTTATTCTGTCAGCGGATCACCGACCCGCATGATTTCCCACTCTAGCGTGATGCCGCTTGTTTCGTAAACCTTTTTTCGCACCTGTTCGCCCAACCCTTCGAGGTCAGCGGCGGTGGCGGTGCCGGTATTGATCAGGAAATTCGAGTGCTTGGCACTCATCTGTGCGCCACCCAGGGTGGCACCACGCATTCCCGCATCGTCGATCACCTTCCACGCCTTGAGGTCGTGCACGTCATCCGCCCGACCGGTCGAAGAAAAGCCCGCCGGATTGCGGAAGGTCGACCCGGCGCTGCGATCCTTGGTTGGCTGCGTCTCGTCGCGCTTCTTGATCTGCGCGCCCATCCGGGCATGGAGATCTTCGGGATTGCCCGACGCACCTTCAAACGTGGCGGAAATCAGCACCGCGCCTTCGGGCAGATCGGATTGGCGATAGCGGAAGTTCAGGTCATCGGGGGACAGGTCCATGACATCACCTTGCCGAGTGACAATGGTGGCTGTTTTCAGCACATCCGCCGTGTAGTTGCCATAGCAGCCCGCGTTCATTCGCACCGCTCCGCCAACAGAACCGGGTATGGTGCGCAAAAAGGTCAGGTCCACTCCTGCATCCGCTGCTTTGCGCGCCACATGCGCGTCCAACGCTGCCGCACCTGCGGTGACCGTGTTTCCATCGATCTCGATCCCGTTGAAACCGCGTCCCAAACGGATCACCACAGCGCGCAAACCGCCATCGCGCACGATCAGGTTTGAACCGACACCCATTGGAAAAACCGGAACATCCGATGAAAGACCCCGCAAAAACACTTGCAGGTCTTCGACGTCGGCCGGTTGGAACAAGTAATCTGCAGGGCCACCAACGCGGAGCCATGTCAGATCGTTCAGCGGGCGGGCCGGCGTCAGGCGACCCCGAACTTCGGGTAGGATGCTCATGTGGTTGACTTTTTCGCCAGGCTACGACCGCCAACACCACCCACGATAACCGCAAGCAG
Organism: Ruegeria sp. BHSB064; assembly: GCF_059613205.1. Taxonomy (NCBI): domain Bacteria; kingdom Pseudomonadati; phylum Pseudomonadota; class Alphaproteobacteria; order Rhodobacterales; family Roseobacteraceae; genus Ruegeria; species Ruegeria sp. BHSB064. The sequence goes on along the minus strand of NZ_JBXWSB010000027.1, from coordinate 21,614 downwards.
GAACGGCAGGACCGATCCAGTCAACCAGATAAAGGGACCAAATGCTTGCTCCTCTTCCCCTGTACCGACACCCGCCAACATCACGATCAGCACCAACGCAACAACCGAAGTCAGGCCGATGAGCCAAAGCAATCCTCTGACACCGATCCAGCGCCCGGCAATAAGTCCGGCAACGCCACCAAGGATCAAAGAAATGAGTGGCAAATAAGCGAAAGTAGCAATGTCGACCATGTGGCCTCCTGAAAATGGCCGTTACCTGTTGGCCGCCTTCATGCCTTGCATTTTCGCTTTTGTCCAACGGGTCAGGTAAATCACCGGCCAGCGCAGCATCGACATGCCCATGACCAAAACAAGCAATCCGATCCACGGGCCGTTTTCATAGGTGACGTACCCCAAAAGAGGGACACCTACCGCGATGAGGACATAGGCGCGGGTCCAATGATTATCTTTGCTGGGGATCATCGCCAGCACATTTGCTGCGACACCCCAAAGCGCGGCTAGTGCGATCGACCAGCTCATTCTGCCGCCTTGGATCCGCCCCATTTGTTCCAGAAATACCGAAAGGCGTTGCGGAACATTGAGGCAAACGCAGCAAACGCCAGCAGCCCGACAAACCAGCCGTAATCATAACCGAGCCAAAGGATCAGAAGCGGCGCGCTGGCCAGCAATACGATACCGGGCGGAAACTGCAATCGCATGGGCAAAAAGGCTACGACCGTAGAACACATGACCCAAAGTATGGCAAATATGATCGACAGGTTCATTCTCCGCTCCTTTGGAAGGGTGGCGATTGGCAGAATCAGGGTTTCATCCCAGGGTTGTGCACCCAAGCGTTTGCCACGTCAAACAGCTTGTTTCCTCTGCAACCTCTCTGGCAGACCATTGGCCCATGCGCTGATGGTACCTGCCCCAAGACAGACAACCATATCCCCGGGACGGGCTTGTTCTCGGACGAGGCGCTCCAGGTCGTTTTCGTCAAACAGCGCCCGCGCATGCCGATGGCCGTGGCGGATCAGGCCCTGCACCAGATCATCGCGCGAGGCGCCTTCAATCGGGTCTTCCCCGGCCGCAAAAACTTCGGCGATGGCGACCACGTCCGCGTCGTTGAAGCACGTGCAGAAGTCGTCGAACAGATTAGACAGGCGTGAGTAGCGGTGAGGTTGGTGGACAGCGATGACACGACCTTCGGTCGCTTGACGCGCCGCCTTTAGAACAGCGGCAATTTCAACCGGGTGATGGCCATAGTCGTCGATGATCGTGACACCATCGACTTCTCCGACCTTCGTAAAACGGCGGTTCACACCACCGAAATTGGCCAGGGCTTCTCGGATTTCGGATGCTTTCATACCCAAATGGCGGGCAACCGCCACAGCGGACAATGCGTTTGAGACGTTGTGGTCGCCGGGCATTGGCAGGGTGCAACCTTCGATCACCTTGTCTTCGTATTGCAGGTGAATGTCGAAATGCGCAACGCCGCCTTTATAGGTCAGATTTTCGGCACGCACGTCGGCCTGCGCGTTGAAGCCATAGGTGCGCACGCGCCGGTCCGTGATGCGCCCGACCAAAGCCTGCACCTCAGCATGGTCGGTGCAGCAAACGGCCAGACCATAGAAAGGCAGGTTCGAGACGAATTCGTGGAAGCCATCGCGCAACCTGTCGAAATCCCCCCAATGCTCCATATGCTCTGGGTCGATATTGGTGACGATGGCGATGGTCGCTGGCAGACGGTTGAACGAGCCGTCGGATTCGTCCGCTTCGACCACCATCCATTCGCCCTGCCCCATGCGCGCATTCGAGCCATAGGCGTGGATGATACCGCCATTGATCACGGTCGGGTCGAAATCACCCGCCACCATCAGCTCGGCCATCATCGTGGTCGTGGTCGTTTTGCCGTGTGTGCCCGCAATGGCGATATTCGAACGCAGGCGCATCAGCTCGGCCAGCATGTCAGCGCGCCGCACAACGGGCAGCCCTTGGGCGCGTGCCTCATCCAATTCCGGGTTGCCGGGTTTGATCGCAGTCGAAACAACCACAACAGCGGCGTTTTCAAGGTTATCAGCCCGCTGCCCGACAAAGATTTCAGCCCCCAACCCCGCCAACCGGTCAGTGATCTTCGATGCCTTCAAGTCCGAGCCCTGCACACGATACCCCAGATTCAAAAGCACCTCGGCGATGCCGGACATCCCGATCCCTCCGATCCCCACAAAGTGAATCGGTCCTACGTCCTGCGGCAGTTTGGTTGCGGGATTCATGCGGTCTCCTTCTGCGCCAGCTGTTCGACAAGATGCACAAGACGCTCGGTCGCGTCGGGGGCACCGGTCGAAAGGGCGGCATGGGCCATTTTCTGTGCGGCTTCGGGGTTGGTCAGAACCGTGGTCATTTGCTGCGTCAAGGCGCGAACGTCAAGCGCATTTTCAGGGATCATGATCGCACCGCCTGCCTGTACCAATCCACGCGCATTGGCGGTTTGATGATCTCCGGCGGCGGCGGCAAAGGGGATCAGGATCGAGGGTCGTCCAATGACCGAGATATCGGCGACACTTGATGCGCCTGAGCGCGAAATAATCAACTGAGCATCCGACATGCGTCTGGGCACATCAGCGAAAAAGGTCTGAACTTCTGCGCGGATACCATGATCATTGTAGAATGCCGTGACACGCGCGCTGTCCTCATCCCGGGCCTGATGCGAAACGCGGATGTGGCTACGGATGTTTTCAGGCAAGGCGGCAATGGCCTCGGGCACCACGTCGCTCAGGATACGCGCGCCTTGTGAACCGCCCATGACCAATATCGACATCGGGTAATCGCCGGGTGGAATGTATCCCGCGGCGGCACGGTCCAGAACGGCGGCGCGTACCGGATTGCCGGTGTGAATGCCTTGCGCCCCTTCGGGCAGATCGGTTGGCCAGACACCGCAAGCCACTTGCGCAACACGGGTAGCGAAAAGCTTGTTCACGCGGCCCAGAACACCGTTCTGCTCGTGAATCATGCGTGGGATTTTCAGCAGCGTTGCCGCGCCCAGCGCAGGGATTGACGGATACCCACCAAACCCCACAACCACGTCGGGCTTATCCCGCATCATCTGGAAGTACATGCTGGTCACGCCGCCCACGATCTTGGGACCGACCAGTGCCTTGGCCGCCAAACCGCCGCGCGCAAAGGTGGCCGAGGACACCTCGGTAATCTCGGTCGCATCCGGGAAGGCGCCGGTATAGCGCGCACCGCGTGCATCGGTGGACAGGCGCACGCGCCAGCCTTTGCGAAGCAAAGCCTCGGCCAGGGCCTGAGCGGGGAACATGTGGCCCCCGGTTCCGCCAGCCGCAATCAAAAGGTAAGGTTTCCCCATTAGCCTCGTCCACGCAGAATATCACCAAGCTCGCCCTGTGGGCGGGTTCGGGTAAACGCCAGCAACATGCCGATGGCAATACCGCCCGCGATCAGGGACGACCCGCCATAGCTGACGAAAGGCAACGTCATGCCCTTGGCGGGCAACAGGCGCACGGCGACGCCCATGTTGATCATCGCCTGAACGCCGAACATGCAGGCCAATCCGGTGCCTGCCAGACGAATGAACATGTCCCGTTCGCGCATCAGCCGCAGCAACGAACGCACGACGATCAGCGCATAGAGCGCGATGATGATCAGCACGAGGATCAGGCCGTATTCCTCGGCCGCGACAGCAATGATGAAATCGGTATGGGCATCGGGCAGCGACCATTTCACCTGCCCTTCCCCCACACCGACGCCGAACAACCCGCCTTCGCGGATGGCGTTGGTGGCATAGCCCAGCTGGGTGGTCGGATCGACCTCTTGGTTCAGGAAACCATCAATGCGGCGGGCAAAGTGTTCGGAATTCGAATAGGCAAACATACCGGCCAACACGACCGCGCCCGCCATGCCGACGAGCAAAAGCATAGGGGCTCCGGCCACGAAATACATGACGCCCCAGCCGAACAGGATCAGGCACGCCTGACCGAAATCGGGCTGCATCACCAACATCCCGACGATCGACATGCACAGCGCAAAGGACCAGATCCGTCCGGGAGGGCCGTTAATCTCTTGCGACGCGGCCAGCAACCATGCCGCCACAACAATGAAGCCTGGTTTCAAGAATTCAGAGGGTTGCAGCGAGGCAAAGCCCAGCGAATACCAGCGCACCGCGCCTTTTCCAAAGTCGGTTCCGAAGACAGGCAGAAAGACCAGCGCCACAAATGACGCCAGAAACCCAAGAACGGCCAAACGCCGCACCAGCGTCGGAGACATCATCGATGTCAGCAACATCGCGATCAGCGCCAATCCGCCGAACAGAGCCTGACGCTCGACATAGTGAAACGGATCGAACCCGTTGCGCCCAGCCAAGGGCGGCGATGAAGCCAACCCCAGCAACAAACCGATTGTGAACAGGATCAATACGCAGGACATCGTCCAGCGATCAATTGTACGCCACCACTTTGGTAGAATCGGTTCTCCGCGCTGGTCCTGGACCGCGCCATACACCATCTCAGTCATGAGATACCGCCACTCTCTGCCTCGTTAACGTCCCGTTTTCGGGATCTGTTTGAGAGTCTACATGCAATTTGGTGTTTGGGCTAGTGGAATGAGGGCCAAACCGGATTTTCAGCCCCCATGTTGTTCAGCGCGAAAGATCAGACCAGCGCCAACAGCTTCGCGACGTCGAGAAGACCTGCTTTTCCAAAAAGCTCGTCCTTGGTGGGCAAAACCGGAGCACCCATGGCATTCTTTTTCCCGTTTACGTCATCCACCTGAAGCTCATCGACTCCGATGGGCAACCAATACCAATGCGCGACGCTGTGCCGAGTGGGGCTTGCGCTCAGTCCTTCGAAAATATCTTTGATATCCTTTCCCGACAAATGAACCGCAGATTTTCGCTGCATCAATGCAATCGCGCCTGCGACCAGAGCACAAGCCCCCGAGGTACCACCAAACTCTGTGTACAGCCCAGCCGGATCGTCTCCTGCTTTTGCTCGGGCAGCCACCGGTCCCGCAAGGGTTCCCTCGACATAACCACGCGGACCCGGCACATCGAGCGTGACAAGCCGCTGGGGTGAATAAGGAACATAAGGAATGTTTTCTGTGCAAGAACCCGGTTTTTTGTGCAGCTCGTGATCGACGTGGAAATCGCCAGCTGAAGCGGCTTGCCGGTCAAGGCGGATCTGGTTCCGGTTATACACCTCTCCATCATCCGAAGGGGCCACAACAGTCAGGTGGTCTTCGGATGAATAGTTTGAATAGCCAGACCGAAAAGCCTGATAACTCACGGCTCCGACAGATATGACACCGTTATCCGAGTCAGATGACAGGCTGGCGGGGTAGATCAACTTGCTTCTGCCATCATTTCCCGCGGCGCAAACCACAGGGATTTTTTTGCTGACCCATGTGATGACCTTCCTCAGAAGGGCCCAGTCCGCGCTGATGCCAAGTGCATCCTGTGACGGCTCACCTGGCTTGGTTTCGTGAATCCGCGTCTTTTCGTCTTCATCCAGCTCAGTATACCCCGGCCAATGGTTCGGGTCCGCAACATCCCTTGGGAAAAGGATCACCTCGACGTTCTTTGAAAAGGCATAAAGGAATGCCGCAATCAATTCTCGCGGGCTGGGAGAGATCGAGGTGGTGATTGGCAGAACTTTGCTGAGCGGGTCGACACCGAAATAGGTTGCGATGTTGCCCGCGTTACCGAACTGATCGGCCGCGTATGAGGTGCCACTGGTCAGACCTGCGCAGCTGGTCCCGTGCGCGGCATAGCGGTCATCATAGGCGTGAACATACCGTTTGACACCGCACCCTGACCGGATTTCGTCGATGATCTTTTCTTCTGCCGAAGTGAGCGTTCCGATGGTCGAGCCTGCGGGCAAACCACTCAGCAATGACACCTTTTCTTCCCGGTGCTTGTCCGTCGCTAAGAATGAGCTCAGCAGATCGTATTTCGCTCCGTAAGGATGGCTGGCCAGATCAAGCGCGTCGTCCCACAGAATCTGTCCATCTCCTGTTGGTGCGTCCAGATTCGGGTGATAGGGCGCGACCCCCATATCGATCAGAGCGATATGTGCCTTGCTGTCCGGCGGCGGGGTGAAATCCCAGGCCACATCGCCAATTTCCGGGCAAATCTCACCGCTTGCCGGAGGGTTCGGTACCGTGATCGCGTTTATCGCAACCAGATGCCAAAGATAGTAGAAACGTTCATAGTTTTCCTGACCGTCGGTCATCTCAAATCCTCCCCTAGCTCAACCCAGCCACTCGTCCTGGGCGGCGTCCATAAGCTCGTCCAGAACCTCGGCCATATAGGCGACTGTTTTGCGGGCCAGTTCGCGCCCTGCTGCGGTGTCACTGGGATAGTGCAGCCCTGCCCATTCGCGGTTTTCGGCAATACGCTGCGCCCGATGGAACAGGGCTATTGTCCCGGGATGCTCGGGCAGGATACGCGAGAACATTTCGGCAATTGCAAAGGACTGGAAGGAATGGTTCGAAGGATATGCCGCGTGATACGGCACCGCAATGTAAGGCCGGATCAAAGGCTGGATAATGTTCGGGCGCGGTCGGCTGAACCGGTTCTTATAGGTCAGCCCGACCTCATTGGTCAGTTCCAGAAGGATCACCATAAGCGCACGTGTGGCACCAAAGCCTCCGTCGTCTTCGATACCCAGAGGCGACAGGTAGTCATCGATCCCGAAACTGGCCTGCGCTACGATTTCTTCACGGCGCAACGCCTGGTCAGGGTCTTTCAACGCGCCTTGCAGCTTGAGCAGATAGCTGGTCTCCTCAAGACTATCATCTGGCCCGGGCGGTGGAAGCAGATCAATGTTTTCCCAGATCTTGCCTTTAAGCTGATCTGCCAGCGGAACGCCGATCTGGCATAGGTCGCGCATTTCACGCCACCCGAAAGCAGCTTCGCTGCCTTCAAAGGCAAAATCACCACGGTTCCGATTTCGATTTCGGTTTCGGTTGCGATTTCTGTTCCGGTTTCTGTTCCGGTTACGATTTCTGTTCCGATTTCGGTTGAGCGCAAAGGCCGAGCTTTGGCTGAGCGATAGTGCGGCGACCCCAAAAGCGGATCTGTTCAAGAGTTCATTCTGAACCAAATCCTTGATGTCGCCGACGTCTAACAACCGCGCGACTTCATTTTCGTCAAAGATACTTTGAATTTTCATGAGGGTCTCTGACGTAAACAATGCCGGTTCAACTTTGCTCAGCGCCTCAATAAAGATCAGAGCGTTCTTACTTTGGGCGGCAAAGAACGCAGCTTCGACCGCTGCGCGCGGATTCCCCTGGCCCTGACCCAAGCTTGCGAGTTTTAACGCCTTGCAGGAAATCAATTCTCCACGTCGCGCAAGCATGCCAAACGCGTTTAGCGTGTCTTTGTAGTCCATACTGTCCCCCTTCCAAAACTCTTAAACCTGCTGTGGCAACCCGATCCGTGACAGGCCGCTTTCCATCAAATGCGCGCTGAACCGGGTCGGCACCGGGAAACGATCCTGCTGAATGCAGGCCAGTGACATGTCCGGCTCCAAGTTGATCAAACGCTTCAGGGCCTGTTCTCCCATCTGGCGGTTTCCCGCATGTCCGTATGCCGCTGCGAGATAGCGCATGACGGTTTTGAACTGCGGCTGCACCTCCATCACGGATTCACCAAATTCGATGGACTTCTCAAAATCGCCACTGACCAGCGATGCAACGCAGGCCGCACCGTCAAACAGGTGTCGATACGGGCTGTGACGCCCAACCAGTCTAGCCTGCTGTGCAGCTTCCCGCGCCAACGCGGGTCGGTCCGTGTAGCAGTAGAGCATTGCGGCCGAATCCCAGCTCATGGCGCGATACGGGCTAAGTTCCAACGCGCGGTCCACCAGATCCTGTGCAACCGAAAACTCGCGAAACACGTAGGAGTGCACATGAGCAACAAGGCCGAGAACGGTGCCATTGTTTGGGTCAGCCTCGACCGCGCGGCGGGCCAGGTCGCGCGCCTGCGCCTCAAGCGTGGCGTCCCATGTGCCATACCGCTCGCCGACCTTGAACGTGGTCACATAGGCCAGCCACGCCAGATAGACCGGCTTGGGATCCAGCTCGTAGGCGGCCAGGATGTCGGCTTCCAATTCGTCCAATCCCGGCCCGCTCATCGTCAACAGATGATGCACCGCCGCAACCGCCGTTTTGGCAGCATGATGGGATGCCGGATCACGCATATGACGCCCGTTGAGCAGAGCAGTGAGCAATGCATCAGTGGCATAGCTGACGAAGGATGTCAGGCCAGAACAGTTTTGCCCCAGAAAATCGCCCTGATCAGCCACGACGTTCTGGCTCCAGATCACTTTGCGGTCTTCAGACCTCATGGCAGTGGCCGACACTTGCAGCATGTCACCGCAACTCGCCGCCCGGCATTGCAGAAATAGATCAGGTCCTGTCGTCAATGGATCGGTCGGGAGCGGGATCTGTGACACCCGGTAATCCTGCACTTCAAGCGCTTCGATCTCGATCAGCGATTTTGACAATTGTTCTGCGACGATGTTGGAGACAAAAGTGGCAGTCTCGGACCCTGCCCCCACATCCGGAGACAAAAGACCAACCACAAAATTCGGACGGGGGTGGGCAATCGACGACGGAAGTGAAACTCGCGCAGGCTGGCTTGTTGGTACAGGCATGGGGCCTGCTGCTGATGCCTGCTCAAGCGCGCCCTCTATCGTCGCCCGCGACACAGTAAACAGCTCAAGCGAAGCGCCGATATTCTTGAGCTTGGGACGGCCAACAGAGTTGAAAAGAAAGTCGTTTCGACCGCGCAATGCGTTGCGCACAACGCTCGAAACCAGAACTTCGCCGGGGGAGCCCACGCTTTCGATCCGGGCCGCCGTGTTGACAGCATCGCCAATGATCTGCTGATCGACCTCAAACGTGTCACCCAGATGCACACCGATGCGATACCCTTTGGCATAGCGTTTAGCGCTTTGGGTCAGCACCTCTTGCACCCCCAACGCTGTTTCCACCGCAGCGCGCGCGCTTGGAAACACAGCGCACAGGCCATCACCTGTCAGACCCGTTACGCGACCCCGAAAGCCTTGAACAAGTTCGCTGGCACAATTCAAGTCGCGGCGGATCGTGGCGAGTGTTTCTATCTCGGCTTCGCGTACTTCAACTGAATAGTCGCAGGCATCCAGAAACAGGATGGCTCTTAGCTGCGCCTTAGGCAAATCGGTTGGCCTGTATAGATTCAGATTTAATCCCATGATCGTAACTCTGACTTCTTTAACTATTTGGGATGCGTCGCCCTTAAAATGATAAGGCTACATCCGATGTGTGCATCGCGCAGATCAAAAAGCAGTACTCATGACGACGCTGCATTTGCTGCGCATGACCGACCTTGGTCTTGATGGACTTCACAAGGCTCTAGTCGGCCTGACGGAAAGATTTGGTTTCTAAAATGTGTTAAGTTCAATCTAATGCAGCTTATTGTATGTGTTTTATGAACCTTCGTCGACTTAATTTTATTTCGCGCCCTCAGACCAGGCTGTGTTTGACCGATCTGAGGGGGATAAGCGGATCGCAAAGATTGACTGGACGAAGGCTTTGCAACATGCGTCCTTCTCGCTAAAGGCGTGTGGTTAGTACCTGACCCTTGGCGAATAGTTGCAAAACAGGTGCCTCCGAAGGTTCGTCATACCAGCTGGTTCGCAAACCCAAACTACTGCGCATCCCGTCCTGAAAACGCAGCACACTCATCGCGTTACGCGGCTTTCTCAACGTGAACAAAAGGAACAATCAACGTTCTCATCAAGTATCGTTCCGCGCCAGAGGACCCCTCACGTGCCTCAACTATAACGGTTGAAAAAACTGCCACCCAAGGCAAAGCTCGAAGTGGCAAGGGCGCACAACATGGCCCCTTCCTGCTTTGTATGACGGCTTAGGAACATTGTTGCCTGCTCAACACCACAGCCGTTGATGCGCCGTCGTTCTCCGAGAATCGTTAATACTGCAACGAAATTTTGACGCCCCAACAGCTGGCGTGGCTTTCGCTCTTGTCATTGCACGGAAACCGCGCCAATGGCGGTGCATGAGGTTCGACACGATCATATTGGGGGCGGGAGCCGCAGGCATGATGTGTGCGGCCCATTGCGGTGGGCGCGTTTTGGTGATTGATCACGCCAAAGCACCGGGCGAAAAGATCCGTATCTCGGGCGGTGGGCGCTGCAATTTCACCAATATGTACGCAAGCCCAAGCAACTTCCTGTCGCAAAACCCGCATTTCTGCAAATCCGCATTGGCGCGTTATACCCAATGGGATTTTGTCGATCTGGTTGGGCGTCACAATATCGCCTGGCACGAGAAAACGCTGGGTCAGCTGTTTTGTGATGGGTCGTCGAAACAAATCATACAGATGCTGCTGGACGAGATGCGCGATGCCGAAGCAGAGCTGTGGGTGCAAACGTCTCTGCGCGATCTGCGCAAGACCGAAAACGGGTTTGCACTAGAGGTCGAACGTGACGGGCAACGGCAACACCTGACCTGCGCCAATCTGGTACTGGCCACAGGCGGCAAGTCGATCCCCAAGATGGGCGCGACAGGATTGGCCTATGACATCGCCGGGCAATTCGGCTTGGGCGTGACCGACACGCGCGCCGCGCTGGTCCCGTTCACCTTCTCGGATGGTCGGTTCAAAGATTTGTCCGGTGTCTCCCTTCCGGCTCGGCTATCGAACGACCGTACCAGCTTTGACGAGGCGCTGCTGTTCACCCATCGCGGCCTCAGCGGGCCGTCGGTGTTGCAACTGTCATCTTACTGGCAGGAAGGTGAAGCAATCCGGGTCAATCTGATCCCTGATCTGCCGCTTTTCGATCTGCTACGTACGCAGCGTCAGAGCGCGGGCCGCAAGGCTTTGACAACCGAATTGGCCCATCTTCTGCCTGCCCGGTTGGTGGATTACCTAAGTAAAGTTATTCCAATGTCCGGGAACCTTGCGGATCAGTCAGATGCGAAACTTGCTGAGCTGACCTCAGCCTTGTCCGCGTGGCAGTTGGTGCCATCGGGAACCGAAGGGTATCGCACGGCGGAAGTCACGCTGGGCGGCATCGATACCGACGGATTGTCATCCAAAACCATGGAGGCCAAGGATGTCCCTGGCCTCTATGCGATTGGTGAAGCAGTGGATGTCACCGGCTGGTTGGGTGGTTACAACTTTCAGTGGGCATGGTCATCAGGACATGCTGCTGGTGTTGCCATTGCCGCCAGGCGTTAGCCTACGACGTTATACCCGCGTCCGCGCATACAGTTGCGCACGATCACTTCCTGGTTCTGAGTGTTGTTGATCGCGCTTGCACCAGCACCGATCAGCGCACCGGCTGCCGCCGCGCGACCCAGGTCGCTGGCGCTGTTGTCGATGATCGCCGTCGTTGCCGCAGCACCCGCCGCGCCGATGGCTGCGGCACCCGCCGTGTTACTGTCGAGCGTCGGCTGAGACCGCGCCAGCGCCTGACAATTGGCCAGATCAGACTGATAGTTGGGCCCTACCGCCCCATCGATGATCGGGACATAGTTCGCCCCGCTATTGGCGCAGGCTCCGGCCAGCGCGACCACGGGAAGGGCGAAGAAAATTTTGCGTGCAGACATATCCGCTACCTCTTTGTGAACTGAAGGTGACGCAACCTTACTTCCCACAAAGTGTCAATCTGATTGGGAAAAGTCCAGATCAACCGGCAGAGCGTCGCCTTACGTCAGTCGTTTGCGCACTTGCTCGGTAAAGTCGTCGCCGCGTTGCTCGAAATTGTCATATTGATCGAAACTGGCTGCCGCCGGTGCCAGCAACACCGTGTCACCTACTTCGGCGTCTTCGATCGCTTGCGCCACGGCGGCCTCCATCGTGGTGCAAACCTGGGCGTCCGCTTCTAGCTGCATCGCAAAGCCAGCCGCTTCGCGACCGATCACATAAGCTTTGATGACCTGATCCGATGCCGCGTTCAGGGCCGCGATACCGCCCTCTTTTTCAAGCCCGCCGCAAATCCAGCGGATGTTTTTGAACGCGCTCAACGCCTTCAACGCGCTGTCGACATTGGTCGCCTTGGAGTCGTTGACGTAAGTAACCCCACCGGCTTCGGCAATGATCTGACTGCGATGCGGCAGACCCGGATAAGAACGCAGCGCATCCTCGATCACGCGCGGCGCAAGGCCCAGCGAACGGCAGGCGGCGTAGGCCGCGCAGGCGTTTTGGTGGTTATGGGCACCGGGCAGGCCTTTGATCGCACGCAGGTCGATAGACCCCGCCTGCCGCCCCTTGCGGTATTCCGACAAGAAACCTTTGCGTGCAAACACCTGCCACCCCGGGCCTGTCAGTTTTCGCGCAACCGAAATGCGGATCACCCGGTCATCCGTTGGCCCTTCGGACAGTTGCCCGGCCAGAAATGCACCTTCGTTCTCATCAATGCCGATGATCGCTCGGTCTGGCCCGCCTTCGGCAAAGAGACGCCGCTTTGCAGCAAAATAGCCGCCCATGCCGCCGTGGCGGTCCAGATGATCGGGCGACAGGTTGGTGAATACAGCCACATCAGGTGTCAGCGCACGGGCAAGTTCTGTCTGATAGCTGCTGAGTTCCAACACCACGACCGACCCGTCACCGCCAGGATCGATATCCAGAACTCCACGTCCGATATTGCCTGCCAACTGCGCCTCGCGCCCGGCCTCGGTCAGGATGTGGTGGATCAACGCCGCCGTGGTGGATTTCCCGTTCGAGCCCGTCACCGCAATCACGCGCGGCGGCGTGTCGTAGTTGTTCCATTCCGGCCCCGCGAAGGAGCGGAAGAATAAGCCGATGTCATTGTCGACCGGCACGCCTGCGTCCAAGGCAGCGGCGACCACGGAGTTCGGTTCGGGATAAAGATGGGGGATGCCTGGTGAGACGATCAGCGAGGCAACGTCATCAAATTCCCCGTGCTTGCGCAGGTCGATGCAAGTAAAGCCTTCGCTTTCTGCGGTTTCGCGAGCTGCCGGGTTGTCGTCCCAGCAGACCGGTTCTGCCCCACCTGCACGCAGCGCGCGAGCGGTTGCCAGACCGGACCGGCCCAACCCCAGAACGGCGACTTTCTGTCCTGTAAAGCCTTTGACCGGGATCAATGCGAAACCCTTCGCTTTGTGGATACAAGAAACAGTGTATACGTCAAACAAATGCTCATTAATGACCCAAACGAGATCAACCACAAAACCCAATTTCCGGTAAGTACGTCAGGCAAAGCCAGCGGAGTTGCAAAGCACACAGCAATTGCAAATACGATCAGCATGCAAAACTGCGCTCCCCAACCCATTTTGGCGACTTCACGAAATCCATCATCTTGGCCGATTATGCCTGTGCCGCGTAACCCAACAATAGTTGCGTGTGCAGAGAATGCATAGCTCGGAACTACATAAACGGGTGCCATGAGAGCAAAGGCAACTAGACCGATGCCCAACCCAGCTGCGGACAGAAGAGAGGCTACTTTCATAAAGCCCGCGGTCCACGCGATTGCCGCAACCAAAGCCTGACCACTGTTTGCGATCCATTCATTGTGATCGCGCATAAAAACTAACATTTTTTTCCTTATTTTACCTTACTTTGAGCGTCGCCAGACCGATCATCGCCAGGATCAGCGAGATGATCCAGAAGCGGATCACGATGGTCGGCTCGGCCCAGCCTTTTTTCTCATAGTGGTGGTGGATCGGGGCCATCAGGAAGACCCGCTTGCCGGTGCGTTTGAAGTAGAGGACCTGAATGATCACACTCAGCGCTTCCACCACAAACAGGCCGCCGACCACGGCCAGAACAAGCTCGTGCTTGGTGGCGACGGCAATTGCGCCCAACGCGCCCCCCAGAGCCAGCGAACCGGTGTCTCCCATGAACACCGCTGCGGGTGGGGCGTTGTACCACAAGAAGCCCAGGCCCCCGCCAAACAAGGCAGCCGTAAATATCAAAATCTCACCGGTTCCGGGCACGTAATGCACGTCCAGATATTCGGTGAAGTCCACGCGTCCAACCGCATAGGCGATGATCCCAAGGGTTGTTGCGGCGATCATGGCAGGCATGATGGCCAGCCCGTCTAACCCGTCGGTCAGGTTCACCGCATTGGCGGCGCCCACGATCACAACAACCGCAAACGGGATGTAGAACAGGCCCAGATTGACCAGAGTATCCTTGAACACGGGCACCGCCAATTGGTTCTGCAAAGCTTCAGGATGATGCAATGAAGCCCAGAGCGATGCCAGGACCGCGATGATAATGCCTAGTGCCAAACGCATCTTGCCCGGAACACCTTTGGTGTTTTGCTTCGAAACCTTGGCATAGTCATCTGCAAAACCGATAGCGGCATAAGCCAGCGTCACAAATAGAACCATCCAGACATAGGGATTGTCCCACCGCGCCCAGATCAGGGTCGACGTCACGAGCGCGCCGACAATCAGCAAACCGCCCATTGTGGGTGTGCCCGCCTTGGAAAAATGCCCCTCGGGGCCGTCATCGCGGATCGGCTGACCCTTTCCCTGCCTCTTGCGCAGTACGTTGATCAACGGTTTCCCAAAGAGAAATCCAAAGATCAGTGCCGTCATGAAAGCACCGCCAGCGCGGAAGGTGATGTAGCGGAACAGGTTCCAGAAGTCCCCTCCGTCCGACAGGGCGGTCAACCAATACAGCATGACAATACCTTTCTCACACGCGGCAGCTGGGCGTGATCACCCATCAAGCGCGCTCCCTTGCCCCATTTTGCGCAGACCGTCAACAATCGTCGCCAAAGCCATGCTGAGCGACCCTTTGGCCAGAACCGTATCACCATCGCGGATCAAAGCGTGGAGGTGTTCGGCCATCTCAGCGCTGGTTTCAAACCAGAGCCCACGTTTGTCATCGGGCAATGCCTTGTGCAGGGCTTGCATCAGCGGGCCGATACAATGCACCTGATTCACATTCCCCATGGCGGCAACATCCGCCATCGCGGCGTGCATTGCCTCTTCCTGCGGGCCCAGTTCCTTCATATCACCCAAAAATGCGATCCGGCGGGTGGCTTGCGAGGCGGCCAGTACATCCAGCGCAGCCTCCATCGAAGTTGGGTTGGCGTTATAGCTGTCGTCCAACAGTTCGATTTGGCCACCGCCGGACAGCGGTAAGCTTTCGCGCACGCCGCGCCCTTTGACCGGCGACCACGCTCGCAAGCCCGCGATCGCCTGATCCAGATCGACCCCCAGTTCCACGCACGCGGCCAGAGCCCCAAGCGCGTTCATGGCAAAATGGGTGCCGGCAGAGTTGACGTCAAAGCGGATAGGATGATCGCCAACCATGGCTCGGGCGCTCAACGCGTTGGCACCTTGCTGCACGTCCACTAGACGGTAATCAGCGGAATTACGTCCGAAATCGACGATCCCTGCCCCGCGGCTCTGAGCTGTCTGGCGCAGGATGTCTGCGTGCTCGATGTCTGCGTTTACAATTGCGGCTCCACCGGGCTCCAACCCCTCGAAGATGGCCGCTTTTTCATGGGCGATGCCTGCAACAGATTCAAAGGCTTCCAGATGCACCGCCGCAACTGTCGTGACCAGTGCCACATGCGGGCGTGCCTGAATGGCCAGCGGGGCAATCTCACCCGGGTGGTTCATGCCGATTTCGATCACGGCGAATTCAGTATCGCGCGGCATTCGCGCCAATGTCAGCGGTACACCCCAATGGTTGTTGTAACTGGCCACGCTGGCATGGGTCTTGCCTTGTGTTTCGAGGATCGTCGCCAGCATTTCCTTGGTCGAGGTCTTGCCGACACTGCCTGTTACGCCCACAACACGTGCGTCCGTTCGCTCCCGTGCCGCCTGACCCAAAGCTTCTAGCCCCGCCTGCACGTCGTCAACGATTAGCAACGGTGCCCCATCTGGGACATCTTCGGGAATGTGAGAAACCAGCGCGGCCCCAGCACCTTTTTCCAGTGCCTGCGCTACAAAACCATGACCGTCCCGCGCGGCTTTCAGTGCCACGAAAAGATCGCCGGGCTGGAGCGTGCGCGTATCGATGGACACGCCATTGGCGATCCAATCACGCGTCGCCTGACCGCCCGTCGCTTCGGCGGCCTCAGATGCAGTCCAGAGCGTCATGCAACCCTCCCGTCCAGCGCAGCCACAGAAATACTGGCCTGTTCCACGTCATCAAAGGGCAGGACCTGATCCCCGACGATCTGGCCGGTTTCGTGCCCCTTTCCAGCGATCAGCAGCGCATCGCCCGGCTGCAGCGCGTCAATGCCGCGCAGAATGGCCTCGGCGCGGTCACCGACCTCGGTCACACTGGCCTGACCTGCGGCCTCAATCGCACCCGCCATGACGGCAGCGCGGATGGTGGCCGGGTCTTCGCTGCGTGGGTTGTCATCGGTGACAAACACGACATCAGCATGGTTGACTGCCGCCTTGCCCATCAGGGGGCGTTTTGTGGCGTCGCGATCCCCGCCTGCCCCAACGATAGCGATCAGACGCCCCATGACATGCGGGCGCAGCGCCTTGAGGGCTGTCGCCACGGCGTCGGGCGTGTGGGCGTAATCCACAAAAACCGTTGCACCGTTGTCGCGCGTTGCGGCAAGTTGCATCCGCCCCCGTACGGTCGTCAGATGTGGCAGAGTTTCAAACACCTGCTCGGGGTTGTCGCCAGCGGCGATGACCAACCCACAGGCCAGCAGGATATTTTCGGCCTGAAATCCACCAATCAGGTTTAAACGAGTCTGGTAGGTTCGGCCTTGCCACGAAAAGCGCAGGTCCTGACCTGTGGCATCAAACCGCTGATTGATCAGGCATAAATCAGCATCACCCAAGCCTACAGTCAGAACCGACTGACCGCGCGATTTGGCGGTCCGTTGGACCTGAGCCCCTTTTGGGTCGCTCAGGTTGATGACCGCCGTGCCATCTTCTGGCAACACACGGTTGAACAGACCGGCTTTGGCGGCGAAATACGCCTCAAAGGTTTCGTGATAGTCCAGATGATCTTGAGTGAAGTTTGAAAACCCGGCGGCCGTCAGGTGCACGCCATCGAGACGGCGTTGCTCCAGGCCATGAGAGGAAGCCTCCATCGCGGCATGGGTCACACCATTTTCAGCTGCCTCTGCCAAACAGCGATGCAGGGTGATTGGTTCAGGGGTGGTATGGGCCAGCGGTGCAGTCCAGGCACCCTCGACCCCGGTCGTGCCGAGGTTGACAGCGGCGTGGTCCAATTCAGACCAAATCTGGCGGACAAAGGTGGCAACGGATGTTTTTCCATTGGTCCCGGTGACAGCAACGATGGTCTGTGGTTGTGCGCCAAACCACAACGCGGCGGCACCGGCCAGCGCCTGACGCGGGTCTTCGACCACAATCAGCGCGGCTTCTGCGTCGGTAAGCTCGGCTTCGGCGATCTGGGCCCCTTCGGCGTCTGTCAGGATCGCGGATGCCCCCATGCGCAGGGCAAACTGGATGAACTCTCCGCCATGCACCCGCGTGCCGGGAAGGGCCGCAAACAGGAAGCCGTCTTTCACTTCACGGCTGTCAACAGCGAGACCTGTGATGTTAGGGTTTGCGCCCCCGCGTGCGGTCAGGGCCAGTTGGTTGAGTTTCTTTGTCCTTGTGCCCATGACCCACCTCTTGCCGGACAGCCTAGTTTGAGGTCAGCGTTATAGCAGCGCCCGCCTCAGGCTCAAGCCGGGGACGCAGGCCCAGCAAAGGCGCGACGCGACCAATGAGTTCGGCGGCAACAGGCACGGCGGTCCAGCCCGCAGTGCGGCGCTTTTCGCCGTATGCCACAATCGAAGGTTCGTCCAACGTGACGATCAGCACGTATTTCGGATCATAGGCCGGGAAGATCGTCGCAAAAGTCGCGATGACCTTGTCGTCGTAATACCCGCCACGCGGCTTGGGTTTATCCGCCGTACCGGTTTTACCAGCCACGTCATAGCCTTTGACCTCGGCAAAGCTGGCCGTGCCATCCGTCACCACTTTGCGCAACATTTTCTGAGCCTGGCGCGCTGTGTTTTCCGACATGACCCGAGGGCCATATTGCGGTCCGTTTTTTCGCAGAATGGTGGGGCTGACATAGTGCCCGCCGTTGGCAATCGCCGCGTACCCGGCGGCCAGATGCATCGGACTGGTCGACAAGCCATGACCGTAGGAAATGGTCACAGTGCTCAACTCGCCCCACTTCTTGGGCTTAAGAGGCACCCCACCCTTGGCCTCGACAATTTCAAACGGCGTTGGGTCGAACATGCCCAGCGTGTTCAGGAAATCCTGCTGGCGCTGCGCACCGATCTGCAACGCCAAACGGCCTGTACCCCGGTTCGAGCTGTGGACAATCACATCCGCAACACTGATCTTGCCGTAATTCTTGCCGTTGAACTCTCCGATGGGAAAGCGGCCGATCTTCATCGGACCCGACGTGTCGATGATGGTGTTGGAATTCACCAGCCCCAGCTGCACAGCTTGAGCGGCGGTGAAAATCTTGAAGACCGATCCCAGCTCGTACACGCCTTGTACGTACCGGTTGAACAATGGGCTGTCCGACGGATCAAAACCCGAAGTCGGCGGGCGCGGACGGTCATTTGGATCAAACGAAGGCAAAGACGCGGCCGAGACTACCTCACCCGTGTGTGCGTTCATCAGAACCGCCGAGGCCCCCTTGGCGTTCATGATCTTCATGCCGCCATACAGCACCTGTTCCACCGCCGCCTGAATGGTCAGGTCCAGTGACAATTGCAGCGGTTTGTTGCCGTTGGCCGGGTCTCGCAGATAGTCGTCGAACTGTTTCTCGACACCAGCCACACCGATCACTTCAGCGGCACTGACGCCCTCACGACCAAAGCCGGATCCACCCAGAATATGCGCAGCAAGCCTTCCGTTGGGATAAAGACGCATTTCGCGCGGACCAAACAGAATTCCAGGATCGCCGATGTCGTGGACGGCCTGCTTCTGTTCGGGTGAAATACGCTTCTTGATCCACAGGAACTTGCGTTTGCCGGTGAAATCCTTGACCAGACGTTCTTTGTCCAGATCGGGAAAGATTGCCACCAACTGATCTGCAGCAGCGATCGGGTCGATCATCAGGGGCGGTTGCGCATAGACCGAATAGGTGTCCAGATTGGTCGCCAAAATGCGTCCTTCGCGGTCGACGATATTGGCCCGCTGCATGGCAATGGCGGCACCCGGCGCGTTTGCCACAGGTTCCTGCGCTTCGGATGTGGCCAGCATACCCATTCGGACGCCAACGACCGAGAAGGCGCAGAAGAAGAACAGCCCCAGCACCAACAGACGCCCTTCGGCGCGGGCGCGGGCACGGTCTTTCATGTCTTCATGGCGTCTGCGAATGTTCTCCCGCTCAATTGCCTTTGGGTTTTCACCACGGGCACGGGCATCCAGAATACGGGCCAGCGGTCGCAGGGGGGTGCGTGTCATGGAACCTGCACCTCACCCAAAGCCTGAATGTCGGTGATGGCCTGCAACTCAATCGGGTCAACGATAGGCAGGTCGGGGTCTTCGGCATAGGCAATCTGATCGGCACGCCCAAACTGTTCGGCGCGCAGTGGCAACAGGCCCAGACGCTCAAAGTTCAGATCTGCAAGTTCACGCAGTCGGTCCGGACGGTTCAGATAGGCCCATTCTGCATTCAGAACGGCCAGCCGAACCTGCGCCATGCCAATCTCGCGCTGGAGCTTCTGCGTTTCTTTCACCACCTGCTGGGTTCGGTAGTTTTCCTGATAGGCCCAAAGCGCCAATCCAAAAACGGACAGAGCGGTCAACACATACAAAACACTCTTCATTTTGCCCTTCCCCCCAGTTGCGGCATCCCAATGGCACGGGCATCAATTTCCCCTGCCGGAGCCTCGGTTCGGATTGCCACGCGCAACTTTGCGGACCGCGCGCGCGGGTTTTCCTGCAATTCCCGCTCATCTGGCCCAACGGCCTTGCGGGTCTTTAACGTGAATTGCGGCTGCTCTTGTTCGATTTCAGGCGCATAGCGGTTTGCACGCCCTGTCTTGCCCGCGCGGGATTGAAAGAACCGTTTGACCATCCGATCCTCGATGGAATGGAAGGTCACAACGGCGAGTTGCCCGCCAGGCTTCAACGCACGTTCCGCAGCCATCAAACCCTGAAACAGCTCTTCATATTCGGCGTTCACCGCGATCCGCAGACCCTGAAAGCTGCGTGTCGCAGAGTGCGATTGCCCCGGCTTAGGGCGTGGCAGGCAGGCCTCGATGATCTCGGCCAAACGCAGGGTCGTGGCAATCGGCGCCTCGCCGCGCGCTTTGACGATGGCCTTGGCGATGCGACGGCTTGCGCGCTCTTCACCGAAGTGAAAAAGGATGTCTGCCAGCTGCGCCTCGGTTGCTGTGTTCACCAGATCTGCCGCGCTTTCGCCTTCCTGACTCATGCGCATGTCCAGCGGACCATCCTTCATGAAGGAAAAACCACGCTCGGCCTGGTCCAGCTGCATCGAAGACACTCCAAGATCCAGAACAACGCCGTCCAGATCCCGAGCGTATTCGTCCATCCGCGAGAACACACCGGGCTGCATCACCAGCCGGTCGCCATACTCGCCCGCCCAATCCGCGGCCATTTCAAAGGCCAGTGGGTCACGGTCCACACCGATGACCTTTTCGGCCCCCGCATCCAGCAGCCCACGCGTGTATCCACCGGCTCCAAAGGTGCCGTCCAGCCAAATACCGGATACCGGAGATACTACGTCCAGCAATGGGCGCAGCAAAACGGGAATATGGGGTTTATCGGAGGAGGAGTCAGCGCCGGACATGCCGTCACGCGTCCCTGACGCCATCGAGATAGACCATCGGATCGAAATCGTCGGGCAGATCGTCCATCCACTCTTCTGCCTTGGCCAATTCCTCGACCTCGTAGGTCTCGGGTTTCCAGATCTGGAAGGTGTCACCAGCGGCGATAAAGAAAGCTTCACTCTCAAGGTCGATCTTGTTGCGCAGCTTGGCAGGCAAGACCAGACGCCCAGTTTCGTCGACGTTGGTCGGGAAAGACTGACCGTGAAACATGCGTTGCAGCATCTTGCGCTCCATCGAGCCACGAGGAAGCGCATCGATCTTGGCGTCGACCTCGTCAATCGCCTGCATCGTATAACACTCAAGGTATTTACGGCGGTGGTCGCCATAGACAATCACAAGCTCAGGATTGTCACCGGGCTGCCAGTTGGGATCAGAGGCTTCAAGCACACGGCGAAACGAGGCCGGGATCGAGACCCTGCCCTTCGTGTCCACCTTATGGTGGCTTTCACCTCTAAACCTGCGCGCCAAGACGACTGTCCCTTTCGCTTGCGCCCCACCTCAAATTCACGTTCCCCCCGGAAGAAAAACGGCGGGTTGATCTGCTGCCACTGATCAACCCGCCGCATTGACCCGCTTTGCGGGATGTCCAGCTGCACGCGCCACCTGGGGGGATGTCTGCTCGCCCGCGCGCCGGATCTCTTGAGTGATGAAAGCGAGATGCCTGTATGAAACCTGATTTGTATTTTTGGTTCGGGGTCGTTTAGTGCCCCTGCTGCCTCGTCCTCATCGGATACATAAGGGATGCCATGGGAATTCATGGAAATCAACAGGAATTTTTTCGATCGTGGCGCTTGGGGCACGTGATGTATATACTAAATTGTCGAATTTTTG
>NZ_JBXWSB010000026.1:0-49111 GCF_059613205.1 Ruegeria sp. BHSB064 | reverse complement strand
CCCGAAGATGGCGGCAAAGACATCTTCGTTCACATCTCGTCCGTCGAACGCTCGGGCCTGACCGGTCTGGCCGACAACCAGAAGGTCACGTATGAGCTGCGCGCTGGTCGTGACGGTCGCGAAAGCGCCGACAACATCCAGCTGGCCTAAGCCAGTCTAAGGGTAAGGCATGGCCTTGCCCTTTCCTTCCCGCTCGCCTGCGTGGCGGACGGAACACATCACGACCACGTGATGATTGCCCCAGAATTGACCAAATATCATATCATACTGAAACTGTTCTAAAGTTTCATTGGTCATTCGATGAGGGTTCTTGATGTTTACACGCCGTGTTTTTCTGGCCGGAACAGCTGCCAGCCTGTTGCCGGGAATCGCCAGCGCCAAGAAAGCGGTTGAGTATGATCCGACACCGCAATTCGTGCGCATCAAAAAGCAATTCGTGCCCGGACAGCTACTTGTCGCCCCGCGCTCGTTCTACCTTTACTACGTGACTGAGCCTCGCAAGGCGATCCGCTATGGCTGTGGGGTCGGTAAGGCGGGATTGGAGTTCACCGGGACGGCGACGATCGCCGTGAAAAAGGAATGGCCGACCTGGCGCCCCACCGACGAGATGATCGAACGCGACCCGGTGGCCTACGCAAAATTCAAGGACAATGACTATGTCCAACCCGGTGGCGGAGATAACCCTCTGGGTGCGCGGGCGCTGTATCTGTTCCAGAACGGTGTCGACACGTATTTCCGCATCCACGGAACAACGCAGCCGCAAACCATTGGTCATGCAGTGTCAAACGGGTGCGTCCGGATGCTCAACGAACATGTCATTGACTTGTACAATCGCGTCCCAATCGGAACAGTGGTCACGGTCGTCTGATCAAACTCAGGGGGCCGCTGCCTGCCCAACAAGCTCCAGAACCGACGGGCCCAGCGCATCCACGATCCGGGCGACCCCTTCCGCGTTTGGATGAATGCCGTCGGCCTGCATGAATTGCGACACTGCGCCGGGATCACCCTCGGCTGCGAGCCCTTCAAAGAAACTGCTGACGAACAAGGTTTCATAGTCCCGAGCCAATTCGGGATACATGGCGTCAAAGGCCCGCTTGTAATCGGCCCCATAATTGCCGGGGGCCTGCATGCCAACGAGCAGAACGGCAACATCCCCCGCCCGTGCAACCTCAAGTATCTTGCTCAAATTGGCCCGCGAGACGGCAGGATCGATCCCGCGCAGCAGATCGTTTCCGCCCAAGGCAACGATCATTCCATCCACGTCCGGTGTCAGGGTCCATTCCACCCGTGCGGCCCCACCCGCCGTTGTGTCGCCCGAGACTCCGGCATTGATCACCTGCACATCTGCTCCTTGACCCTCAAGCCAACGGTCAAGCTGTGGAACAAACCCGTCTTCTTCCACCAGCCCATAGCCTTGCGTCAGCGAATCCCCCAAGGCGGCAATCACCACTTGCTCGGCTGTGGCCGTGAAACCGCAGAAGATAAACAGACCTGTCATCAAAGCCTTGCGCAATGAGGTGATCGCTCCATATCCCAAATGACCGCTCCTGAATCGGGTAAACCCATGACATCTGCCGTTCTCACTCTCCAAAATGCTGCTTTGTCTCTGGATGGCAATGCCGGACGGGTCGATATTCTGCATGACATTACGTTGTCTGTGACCAAGGGTGAGACACTCGGCCTGATTGGACCGTCCGGGTCGGGCAAATCCTCGCTGCTGATGTTGATGGGTGGGCTGGAACAAGCGACCAGTGGGCAGATCACCGCGCTGGGTCAGTACCTGACCAACATGGACGAAGATGCACTGGCCCGCTTTCGACGCAACAACATGGGCGTGGTGTTTCAGAATTTCCACCTGATCCCGACCATGACAGCGCTGGAGAACGTGGCAACCCCGCTGGAGCTGGCCGGTGAAAAGGATGCATTCGACCGCGCCGAGGCTGAGCTGGACGCCGTTGGGCTATCGCATCGGCGCGATCATTACCCGGCGCAATTGTCGGGTGGTGAACAGCAAAGGGTGGCCCTTGCCCGTGCCTCAGCGCCGCGTCCCAAGATCTTGTTGGCGGACGAACCGACCGGGAATCTGGACGAAACCAACGGTGCCGCGATTGTCGATCTGCTGTTCGGACTGCGCCAGAAATACGAGGCGACCCTGGTTCTTGTGACACACAGCCATTCTCTGGCGGAACGCTGTGACCGGGTCGTTCGTTTGCGCGATGGCAGAATCGCGGACGAAACCCGACAGCAGGCCGCCGAATGAGCCTGCGGCTGGCAGGGCGGCTCGCCCGTCGCGAGCTACGCGGCGGCTTGCGGGGATTTCGGATCTTTCTGGCTTGCCTGGCTCTCGGTGTCGCCGCAATCGCAGCCGTCGGGTCGGTGCGGCAAGCCATTCAAACCGGATTGGCGCAGGAAGGTGCTTCGCTTTTGGGCGGCGACGCCCAGCTTGAGTTCACCTATCGCTTTGCCGACGAGGCAGAGCGCGCCTGGATGCAGCAAACAGCCGAACAAGTGTCCGAGATCGTCGATTTCCGCTCGATGGCTGTTGTACCCCGCGCCGACGGACCGGAGCGCGCACTGACGCAAGTGAAATCCATCGACACTGCGTACCCCTTGATTGGTTCGGTCAGGCTGGATCCTGACATTGCACTGGATGACGCCCTGAACGGGACATCCGGTTTGCCCGGAGCGATAATGGAGCGCGTACTGATCGACCGGCTTGGGCTGACTGTTGGTGATCGCTTCAAGCTTGGGACGCAGGAATTTGTCCTGACAGCCGCACTGGTGAACGAACCCGACAGCGCGGCAGATGGGTTTGGCCTTGGACCGCGCACATTGGTTCGAACCGAGGCGCTACAGACCTCCGGGTTGTTGGAACCCGGTACTTTGTTTTCGACCAAATACCGATTGAACCTGCCAGACACGATTGTTCTTTCCGAAATCGCCGCCGAAGCTGACAAAGCCTTCGACGGCACGGGAATGCGATGGAGCGATGCGCGCAACGGTGCCCCCGGTATTTCCGAGTTTGTCGGCCGCCTCAGCGCCTTTCTCGTCCTTGTTGGTCTGTCGGGCCTTGCCGTAGGTGGTATCGGAGTTTCTGCCGCCGTGCGCGCTTATCTGACCCAAAAAACGGAAACCGTTGCGACCCTGCGCACCTTGGGTGCCGATCGCGCAACGATTTTTCAAACCTACATGCTTCAGATCGGCGTGCTGTCGGTCATCGGAATCGTGATCGGCCTGGCGCTGGGTGGGCTGGCTCCGCTGCTTCTGGCACCTCTGTTGGAAAGCCAGTTGCCGGTTCCGGCAGTATTCTCTCTCTATCCGCAACCACTGATCGAGGCCGCAATCTATGGGTTGCTTACCGCATTTCTGTTCACGCTTTGGCCATTGGCCAGAACCGAAGACGTGCGGGCCGCAACCCTATTTCGCGATGCGCTGAGCACGGCCCGAGCGATCCCACGCCCGATCTACGTCGTTGCCACAGGAATTGGACTTGTGTTGCTTGTCACCGTTGCCGCCTGGTTCAGCGGATCCACTCAATTGACTCTTTGGACAAGCGGCGGGCTTGTGGGCGCGTTGGTTTTGCTGACCCTCTCAGCCTATGCGATTCGCAAACTGGCCCGGGCCGGAGCGCCTCTGGCACGTGGACGTCCAGCGCTACGATGGGCCCTGTCCGCAATTTCAGACCCGCGTGAAGGCGCAGGCTCGGTGGTTCTGTCGCTTGGTCTGGGCTTGTCGGTTCTGGCCGCAGTTGGACAGATTGACGGCACGCTGCGCAACGCGATCTCAGGCAATCTGCCGGACGTAGCGCCCTCGTATTTCTTCGTCGATATCCAGAAGGACCAGATGCCAGGCTTTACCGATCGCCTGAACTCGGACCCTGCTGTCAGCCGCATCGAAAGTGCACCAATGCTGCGCGGGATCATCACGCAGATCAATGGCCGCCCTGCCCGTGATGTGGCTGGTGATCATTGGGTGCTCGAAGGAGACCGTGGTGTCACCTATTCTGCCCAACCTCCGGCAAACGCAAACGTAACCGACGGGGAGTGGTGGGCCGAGGATTACTCGGGCACGCCTCAGGTCAGCTTTGCTGCAGAAGAAGCCGCCGAAATGGGCCTGCAACTTGGCGATCAACTGACCGTCAATATCCTTGGTCGCGACATTACGGCAGAACTGACATCCCTGCGCGAAGTGGATTTTTCAACCGCAGGCATGGGATTCATCATGTCGATGAACCCCTCTGCACTGTCCGGTGCACCGCACAGTTTCATCGCCACTGTCTATGCAGAAGAGCAGGCCGAGGCTGCCATCCTCAGGGATCTCGCCGGCCAGTTCCCCAACATCACGGCCATTCGCGTACGCGATGCCATCGACCGTGTCTCGGGCCTGCTGGCCGGCATCGCCGTCGCCACTTCTTACGGCGCAGGTGTGTCCTTGCTAACCGGGTTTCTGGTCTTGATCGGAGCGGCAGCGGCAGGCGAACCTGCCCGCAGATACGAAGCGGCCATCCTGAAAACCCTCGGGGCCAACCGGGGCCGCATCCTGCGCAGCTTTGGCCTGCGCTCTGTCTTGTTGGGGGCCGCCGCAGGCTGCGTCGCCTTGCTGGTTGGCATTCTGGGCGGATGGGCCGTTGCCACCTACATATTCGAGACGGATTTTGCGATCATCTGGTCTTCGGCCCTCGGCATTGTTCTGGCCGGGATCGGCGTCACGCTTTGCGCAGGTCTTGCCTTTGCGCTACGTCCGCTTTCGGCCCGACCAGCCCGTATCCTGCGCGCCAGCGACTGAACTCAGCGCACACAGGCCACGGGCTGCAGAAGTTTCAGCAACGGATCATTGTCACAGACCAAGGCATCCAGCGAAACTTCATCGAGAGAGGCGTAAAACACCTCAGCCGCATCCTGCAGCGCCAGCCGCAACCGGCAGGCATCCGTCAAGGGGCAGGTATTGTCCGCATCCGCAAAGCACTCGGCAATGGGCAAGGCCCCTTCGACATGCCGGAAAACGGCACCGATCCGAATTTCTTCCGCCGGACGCGCCAGGGACATGCCACCATTGCGCCCCCGCTGCGTGCTCAGATAGTTCAACTGGCTCAGTTGATTGATCACCTGTGCCAGATGGTTTTCCGAGATGTTGCACACCTCGGCAATTTCCGCCTTCGTGACCAACCTGTCCGGATGCGCTGCGCAATACATCAACAGGCGCACGGCGATATTCGTCCGTTTGGTAATCCGCATGAGGGCCTCCCTGAATTCAAGATGCAGCCTTATTGCATGTCCGGGAAAAAAGCGGTTTGACATACATCAATCGATCAAAAGGACGCCTTATCCATGCCTGACCCCTATTTCTTTGGCTATGGCAGCCTTGTGAACCTCGCCACCCATGATTTTCCCGACCCGCGCCCGGCAAAATTGAAAGGCTGGAAACGGGCGTGGCGCCATACCGACTTACGTCCGGTCGCGTTCCTGACCGCAATTCCCGACCCCGAGTCCGAGATCGAAGGCATGATCGCCCATGTGCCCAAAAACGACTGGGCCGCACTGGATCAGCGGGAATGGGCCTATGACCGGGTTCCGGCAACGGATTCGATTTCACACACCCTGACACATGATGTCGAAATCGCGGTTTATGCGGTGCCCCATGACCGGCACACCGCGCCCAGCAATCACCATCCCTTGCTGCTCAGTTACATCGATGTGGTAGTGCAGGGATATCTGAGGGCGTTTGGACAAGACGGTGTGGACCGGTTCTTTGCCACAACCGACGGCTGGGACGCGCCTGTTGTGAATGACCGGGCCGAGCCGAAATATCCCCGCCACCAACAGCTCAAACCTGACGAGACAGCATTTGTAGATGATCGCCTGGAGCGCGCATCGGTAAAGATCATCCAGCCAAACCAACAAAAAGAGGCAGACGAACTGCCTGCCTCTTTCAAATTCTAAGCTTACATCTTTTCGGTACGGGGCGCTCAGCCCCGTGCGCGGATCACTTGCAGCAAGGGCAGCAGAGCCGCCATTTCCGGACCCCGCTCCATCCCGGTCAGGGCTTTGCGCAGCGGCATGAACAGACCTTTGCCCTTACGGCCTGTCGCCTCTTTCACCGCTTTGGTCCAAGCACCCCACGTCTCGCCATCAAACGGGCCGTCGGGCAGCAAAGCGATCGCTTCGGCAATAAACTCGCGATCTTCATCGGCAATCAAAGGCTCGGCCCCATCGCGGCACAGTTCCCACCAGCCTTTCAGATCGGCCAGAGTTGTGATGTTTTCGCGCGCCATGGCCCAGAAGGGTTCTGCCAAGTCAGCTGGAACCCCAGCATCCGCCACCGCATCACCTACATCTGCCAGCGGCAGCGATTGCAGGTGCTTGGCGGTCAGCGGGAACAGGTCTTGCACGTCGAACTTGGTCGGCGCCGCACCAAACCGGTTCACATCAAACCCTTCAATCAATTCCGCCATGTCCGAGCGCAACTCAACCGGGTCAGATGACCCCAAACGCGCCATCAGGCTCAGCAACGCCATCGGCTGCACGCCCTGTTCGCGCAGGTCGCGCAACGCCAGCGTGCCCAAACGTTTCGAAAGGGCCTCACCCTGCGGGCCGGTCAGCAGCGAGTGGTGGGCAAAACGGGGACACTGTCCGCCCAGCGCTTCGATGATCTGGATCTGCGTAGCGGTGTTGGTCACGTGGTCCGAGCCCCGCACCACATCGGTCACACCCATTTCGGTATCGTCCACAACGGACGCAATTGTATAGAGCACCTGGCCGTCACCACGGATCAGCACTGGGTCAGACACCGAAGCAGCATCAATCGAGATGTCGCCCAGAATACCGTCATTCCACTCGATACGCTCATGATCCAGCTTGAAGCGCCATACCCCGTTGCCACGTTCGGCGCGCAGGGCGTCTTTTTCGGCATCTGACAGGTTCAGCGCGGCCCGGTCATAGACCGGTGGCTTGCCCATGTTCAGTTGCTTCTTGCGTTTCAGGTCCAGCTCGGTCGGCGTCTCAAACGCCTCATAGAAACGACCCATCTCACGCAGCTTGTCGGCAGCTTCGGCATAGCGGTCCAGACGGTCCGACTGGCGTTCAACCTTGTCCCAATGCAGACCCAGCCACTCCAGATCCTGCTTGATGGCATCGACATATTCTTCCTTCGAGCGCTCGGGATCAGTATCGTCAATACGCAGGATGAATGTACCGCCAGCCTTGCGGGCGATCAGATAGTTCATCAGGGCGGTGCGCAGGTTGCCCACATGGATGTAACCGGTGGGCGACGGGGCGAAACGGGTGGTTGTCATGGATGTCTCCTGTTGGCGCGGCTCTTGTCACAGGATCGGCGATTTGTCCAGTCAACAGACCTGTTCACAGCAACGTCAGGTGGCAAGACTACACTTCAGACCTATCTAAAGAATTGCTGGCACTGACAGGGAGACCCCAAAATGACTATCAAACTGACCCGCCGGGCTGCACTTGGTGCGGCAGCGGCTTTACCTTTTGCCTCTGCCGCTACGCCAATTTTGGCCGCGGGAACCGAAACCAAAGCGAAATCAACCATCGCCAGATCGTTTGCTCTGGGTGATTTCACTGTCACCACATTGCTGGACGGCAGCGTCCCGCGCGATGACGCCAAAGCGCTGTTTGGCCAGGACGTGTCAGATGAAGATTTCGCAAAAGTATCAGCCGAAAACTTCATCTCACCCGACGTGGCGCAGTTCTTCTTCACCCCAACGCTGGTCAATACAGGATCCGAACTTGTTCTGTTTGACACCGGCCTGGGTCAGGGCGGCATTCAGACAGCTTTGGCCGATGCGGGCGTCACGCCCGATCAGATCGACGTGGTTGTCATCACTCATATGCACCCCGACCACATTGGCGGCATGACCACCGACGACGCGCCGACCTTCCCGAATGCACGCTATGTCACCGCATCGTCCGAATACGATTTCTGGTCCGGGATGGAGGCAGGAAACCGTGTCGGCGACATGGTCGCGGCCAAGGTCACGCCATTGGCCGAAAAGATGAGCTTTATCGAGGACGGGGGCGAAGTGTCGTCCGGAATCACGGCCATCGCTGCTTATGGACATACGCCCGGCCACACGGTTTTCCATCTGGAAAGCAACGGTCAGCGGCTGGTTCTAACGGCCGATTTGGCCAACCACTATGTCTGGTCCTTTGCCCACCCTGAATGGGGCTTTAGCTTTGACGCCGACAAAGAAGCTGCGACTGCATCGCGGCGTAATGTTCTGGGAATGCTGGCCGCAGATAAGGTGCCGATGATCGGCTATCACATGCCGTTTCCAGCCGCTGGCTTTGTAGAGACACGCGGCGAAGGCTTCCGCTTTGTTCCGGTCAGCTATCAGATGATGGGCTAAGCCACTAAAACCCCGGATCCGGCCGCACTTTCGAACCGTCGGTGAAACGCGACAGGCGAAACGCGGTCGGATCCACGCAAGGCGTCGTTTCAGCAACGAGATCGGCGATCAATCGCCCGGCACCTGAGCCAATGCCAAATCCATGGCCAGAGAATCCTGTGCCAATGAATAGGCCCGGCAACTCATCAACACCTGAGATCACCGGAATCGCATCCGGCGTAACGTCGATCATTCCAGCCCAACTTTGCACAACTTCGCTGTTCAGCAGTGCCGGGAACCCTTTACAGGCGCTGTCCCAAGCGTGTCGCAACACCTTTTGCGATGGCTCAGGGTCCAAAATTCGGCACTGTTCGAACGGCGTCACATCGGTGGGCAACCATCGCCGATCGTGTCGCGCTTCGATCGTCCAGCGTTTGGACAAGCGAAAACGCAGAGATTTCCACTCTTGCGCAAAGGCAGGAAGGAACTGCTTCGCAAGCCGGAAACTGTCAGGCACGATGTCCACTGTGTTCTCGTGGCCAGACGCAATGGTATAGCCGCCGTCAGCGCGCTTGCGGACCGCAAAATCGTCGGACCACAACGCGGGTCCGGGCCCATCTTGCACGGGGGATGTGCGCAGGACCGTATTCAGAACCTTGAGTTGCGGCAGCTCGACGCCCGCGTTGCCAGCAAACAACCGTGACCAAGCCCCACCTGCCAGGACAACCCGGTCGCAGGCCACCTTTCCACGCTCTGTAAAGACACCCGAGACACGCCCGTCTTGAATATCCAAACTTCGTACGGCGCATTGCGTCATGATCACTGCGCCCCGGTTTCGTGCAGCCTCGGCTATGGCCGGAACAGCCCATTGCGGCTCGGCCCGACCGTCCTGCGGCATGTAAAGCGCTGTTTGCAAACCCGTTTGATGCCCTTGCAGCAAATCGGAAAGCTCACCGCCGGACACCATCCGAGCCCCGGTCTGCAAGCCCTCAACATGTCGCATCCACTTTTGCAGGTTGGCTGCATCTCTTGCGCCAGAGGCCCCAAAAAGGATGCCGGATTGGGTATAGCCTGTTTCGCGCCCCAAACGCTCGTCCAGCGTTTGCCAAATGCGCAACGCCTCTTGCATCAGGGGAATTTCCCTTGGGTCTCGCATACCAAGACGCACCCAACCCCAGTTGCGCGAACTCTGCTCGGCTGCGATCTGACCCTTTTCACATAAAAGTACAGAAGCGCCGCGTTCAGCCAGTTCCAATGCAGTTGAAACGCCGATGATGCCGCCGCCAATGACAACAACATCCACAAGTTTAGGCAGGGCCAGATCAGATTCGACGGGGGTCGGTTTGGGTGCGGTCATCAACAGGTCTTATTCGGTCGCTTGGACCAGTATGGAGACCTGCCTACCGTGGATAAGCAATGTGAATTGCGAGCGTTCTTGCAGTATTTTCGACACCTGTGGCTCAGGTGCCGAAATCAGTGTCAGCGAAAAGCGTCTTAGGCCGCGCCGGACAATTCCGCCCATTTCTGGCGCAGGATCGCGGACAGCCCGTTTTGTTTGGATGTCGCTTGAGTTGTCACTTCCTTTTGCGGCAGCAATCTCGGAAACTCGGTTCGGTAATTGAGCGCAGCAAGCTCATCCAGTTCTCGCTGTTCCTCCATTAAATTGGCAATGGCCGCGTCCAGCTTTTCTTCATCCATTTTTTGCGGTTGCGACTTTATTGACCGCCATTTCAAAGGTGCATGAAGCGATCTATCATATTCCTTGTACATGTTTACACCACACCGTTCACTCAGACATTCCACCCAGGATGCGTCGCTCGTACCGCAAACCAAATCTACGCGTACCAGTTAAAATGCGTCGCACCCGCCCTACATAGGGCAACTTCCAAGCAAAAATGTGGCAGAAAAATGTCGCACAGGCAAGCTTGAGGCAGCCGTAACCTCTTCAAATCAAACCCAATTTGTCACGAATGGGCTACAATAAAAATATTGTTAATCCACTGTTTCCGGATGAGCTACAGAGCCCATGGTATTCAGCTCCGGTCGCGCCAACGATTCACAATTGGATAGCGTCGATCCAGCCAGAACGCCCGCTTGCTGAGGCGCGTACCGGGGGCAGACTGGAACCGTTTGTATTCACTGATGTAAATCAGATGTTCAACCCGCCGGGCCTCGGCGTCGTCATACCCGGCAGCGACGCAGTCGGCGATTGAGCCATCCTGATCGACGAGAATCTCCAGGATACCGTCCAGCACCGGGTAATCGGGCAAGCTGTCGCTGTCCTTTTGATCTTCGCGCAACTCCGCACTTGGCGGTTTGTCGATAACCGACGGGCGGATCACCTCGCCTTCAGGGCCCATCATCCAGTCGCGATGATTGGCATTGCGCCAACGGCAGGTTTCAAACACGCGGGTTTTGTACAGATCCTTGATCGGATTATAGCCGCCGTTCATATCCCCATAGATCGTGGCATAGCCCACCGCGACCTCGGACTTGTTGCCGGTGGTCAACAGCATTTCACCAAACTTGTTCGAGATCGCCATCAACAGCAGCCCACGCAGACGGGACTGAATGTTTTCCTCGGTCAACCCTTCGTCGAGCCCTGCAAACAAAGGCGCCAGAGTATTTGTGACCGCAGCACGGCCTTCGGAAATCGGCACAAAATCATAATGCACGCCCAATGCCTTGGCGACGGCTTCCGCATCGTCCAGGGACGCCTGACTGGTATATTCCGACGGCAACATCACGCAGCGCACGTTGTCGGCCCCGATGGCATCGACGGCGATGGCCGCCACCAACGCAGAATCGACGCCCCCGGACAGACCAAGAAGCGCCTTCTTGAAACCCGTCTTGCCCATATAGTCGCGCAGCGACTGCACCATAGCGCGGTAATCCTGTTCCCACACATCAGGCTGGGGAATGATTTCGGCAGGCGCGATCAGCCAGCCATCGTCACCACGCTCCAGGTCCACATGTGAGACGGTTTCGTCAAAAACAGGCAGCCGGAAGGCCAGCTCTCCGCCCGGATTCAGGCCAAAGCTGGCTCCGTCAAAGACCTGATCGTCCTGCCCGCCCACCATGTTCAGGTAAATCAGTGGCAAACCCGTTTCGACCACACGTGCCACCATATGGTTCAGGCGCACGTCATACTTGTCGCGGAAATAGGGCGAGCCGTTGGGGATCAGCAAAAACTCGGCACCGGTTTCTTCGAGCGTTTCTGCCACGTCCGGATGCCACCCATCTTCGCAGATCGGGCTGCCAATTCGGAAGCTCCCAACCGAATACGGCCCACCCAGCGGACCGGCATCATACAGACGCACTTCGTCAAAAACGGTTTCGTTCGGCAAATGATGTTTCAAGACCTTGCTGGTGATCCGTCCGTTTTTGAGGATCAGGTAGGCGTTGAACAACTTGTCCTCTTCCGCCCAAGGCGCGCCAATGGCAATCGCTGGTCCGTCTGCGCATGTTTTGGCCAACGCCTCGACCGCCGCCATGGCCGCACGGTGGAACACTGGCTTCTGGATCAGATCCTGCGTGTTGTACCCGGTGATGAACATCTCGGGGAAAGCTACCAGATCAGCACCGGCTGCTTTGCCTTGCTCCCACGCGGAAACTGCTTTGGCTGTATTGCCCTCAATGTCGCCCACAGTGGGGTTCAGTTGCGCCAGAGTGATACGGAAACGGTCGGCCATACTGCCCTCTTGCCTCGTCTGTCCTATTGCCATTTAGCAGATCACCGCGCGAGTAAAAGGCCAATGCGGCAAAAGCCGTTGCCCTGCCCCCGGCGGTATCTTAGTTTTGCGTCCAAAGATGCAACCAGCGATGATCCGGCAGGCAGGACCAAAAATGAACGTAATACGATACTCGATTTTGGCAGCGGGGATGAGTCTGGCCGCGGCGATGGCGTTTGCACAAGACGGAACTGTCATCGTCAAGGATGACGAAGTTGGTGGCGTTTACGAGGGTACCTATGAAAACGGGTTGCGCCACGGGACGGGAACGTACCGGCTGCCCAACGGGTTCGAATACACCGGCCAGTGGGTCGAGGGCGAGATTCAGGGCCAGGGCGTGACCCGTTATCCGGACGGGTCGATCTATGAAGGCAGTTTTGCCAAAGGCCAGCCTGAAGGGCGCGGCAAGATCGTCTATGCCAATGGCAGCAGCTATGACGGTGAGTGGTCCAACGGGTCGATCAACGGCACGGGTGTTGCCGAATTTGCAAATGGCACGCGCTATGAAGGCGAGTTCAGGAACGCCCAGCGGCACGGCAAAGGTGTTCTGACCTTTCCCGACGGATACGTTTACGATGGCGACTGGGTAGATGGTCAGCGGCAAGGCAAGGCCAAGATCACTTATGCGGATGGCAGCGTGTATGAAGGCGACGTCAGTGCAGGATTGCGCGACGGCACTGGCACGCAAACCATGCCGGACGGCATGATCTATGCCGGTGAATGGGCGCAGGATCAGATCACTGGCACCGGGCGCCTGACCTATGCCAATGGGGACGTCTACGAAGGCGAGCTGGTAGAAGGGCGCCGACAAGGCAAAGGTAAAGTGACCCATGCACAAGGCGACGTGTATGAAGGTGACTTTGTCGATGATCGTCGCCAGGGCAAGGGCACGTTCACCGGCACCGACGGCTTTGTGTACACCGGCGATTGGAATCAGGGGCAGATCGAAGGTCTGGGCGAACTGACTTATCCCGATGGATCGGTCTATGTCGGCGATTTTGTTGCGGATCTGGCGGAAGGTACGGGCCGCATCACCTATCCTGATGGATCAACCTATGAAGGCGATTGGATTGCAGGAGTGATCGAGGGTCAGGGCACGGCCACTTATGCCAACGGTATGATCTACAAGGGCCAGTTCAAAAATGCGCAAAGCCATGGCAAGGGTGTTGTGACACGCGCGGATGGGTCGGTCTATGACGGAGACTGGGTCGATGGCGTTCGCCAGGGCAAGGGCAAGGCAACCTATTCCGACGGAACCATCTATACCGGTGATTTCCTGAACGGAAAACGGCATGGTAAAGGGGAAATCGTGACGCCTGCCGGTTTCAAATATGTGGGCGACTGGTCCGAAGGTAAGATCGAAGGCGTAGGCGTCGCCACCTATTCGAACGGCGACGTGTACGAAGGCAACTTTGTCGACAACAAGCGGCAGGGCAGCGGAACGATGCGCTATGCCAACGGGCAGGAAGAAACCGGCATTTGGGAAAACGGAGTTTTGCCGGGCCGGGCCTCTGACCAGCAAAGCGAGTCCGACACCCCCGATCCACAACCTGCGCCGGATGATCAGGCCGAAGAGCCGGAGGCGTCCGACGGGTAAACCCTCACCAAGGAACGGGTTTTCCGGCCCAATCAAAGAACCCGCCGGTATCCTCTGGTGTCAGCCCATTGATCACGGATATCAGGTTTTGGGCAGCGTCCTCAGGCTCTACTGCGGGGTGCCGGTTCAGATACTTCCGCGTAAACGCAGTTTTCACGGTTCCCGGATGCAAGGCGACACAAATCGCTTGTTTATGCGTTCGTGATAGTTCAATGGCCGAGGTATGGACAACCTGATTGACCGCAGCCTTGGCGGCCCGGTAGCTGATCCAGCCCCCCATCCGATTGTCCCCGATGGACCCCACGCGCGCCGAGAGAACCGCAAAAACCGACCGCTCTTTGCGCGGCAAAA
This sequence comes from Ruegeria sp. BHSB064, assembly GCF_059613205.1. NCBI lineage: Bacteria > Pseudomonadati > Pseudomonadota > Alphaproteobacteria > Rhodobacterales > Roseobacteraceae > Ruegeria > Ruegeria sp. BHSB064. The sequence continues at coordinate 35,088 of NZ_JBXWSB010000026.1, read as the reverse complement.
GTCTGTGCGCCCGGCTCAGCACCAAAGCCGGACCTACCGCGTTGAGCGCAAATTGATCCATCATCGCCTTGGCTGAAACAGCACGAATTGTCTTTTCCGGTGCGGCCCCTTCGATCTCCAACGCGCCGGACGCGACCAGTATCAAGTCAAAGGGATGTGACAGCCCGTCAATGATCTGCAACGCACGGTCGGGGTCGGTTAGGTCGAACCCGTCCAATGACCGCGACAGGCCCGTCACCGAGACCCCTTGCGTTTCCAATTCCGTGCGCACGGCTGCGCCAATTCCGCCCGAGGCTCCGATGATCAATGCTGTTTTCATTCGCATCCAGCTAGCTGCGCGGAAGACACAATCAAGTTGGTCTGGAATTAGAAAGCCCGCACGTGACCTTAAGGGCGCAAATTGGTCTTTTCATTCCCGGCGGGCTCTGTATAACCTCAATCCCATGATCAACCATGCAGATATCTTTTGTGCCGACACCGCCCAGCGCGGTGCGTCTCTGCGTGGCCTACTGATCCTAATCCGCCTCTGAGCGTGCCATCCGGCGCGCCCGCTCAGAGGAGGACGCCCGCGCGCCAAGAAGGCTTTAGGACAGACAAGAAAGAGATTCCCATGACCAACGTGACCGACCAAGACCGCGTCTTGATCTTCGATACCACTTTGCGCGACGGCGAGCAGAGCCCCGGCGCGACCATGACCCATGACGAAAAGCTGGAGATTGCCGAGCTGCTGGACGAGATGGGCGTCGACATCATCGAAGCCGGTTTTCCGATCGCATCCGAAGGCGACTTCAAGGCCGTTTCCGAGATAGCGCAACGTTCTAAAAAAAGCCGCATCTGCGGTCTGGCGCGCGCTAACTTCGCCGACATTGACCGCTGTTGGGAGGCCGTGAAGCACGCCGAACAGAACCGGATTCACACCTTTATCGGCACCTCTCCGCTGCACCGCGCCATTCCGAACCTGACCATGGATGAGATGGCCGACAAGATCCACGAAACGGTCAGCCATGCGCGTAATCTGTGCGAGAACGTTCAGTGGTCGCCGATGGATGCGACGCGGACCGAGTGGGACTATCTGTGCCGCGTAATCGAGATTGCGATCAAGGCCGGGGCAACCACGATCAACATCCCTGACACCGTGGGATACACTGCGCCTGTCGAAAGCGCCGACCTGATCAAGCGCCTGATCGAAACGGTTCCAGGCGCGGATGAAGTGATCTTTGCCACCCATTGCCACAACGACCTGGGCATGGCGACCGCGAACTCGCTGGCGGCCGTAGCAGGCGGCGCGCGCCAGATCGAATGCACGATCAACGGGCTGGGTGAACGCGCAGGCAACACCGCGCTGGAAGAAGTCGTGATGGCGCTGCGCACACGTAACGACATCATGCCGTGGCACACGGGTATCGACACCACCAAGATCATGCACATCTCACGCAGGGTGGCGACGGTGTCGGGCTTTAACGTGCAGTTCAACAAGGCCATCGTCGGCAAGAACGCCTTTGCCCATGAAAGCGGCATCCATCAGGACGGGATGCTCAAGAACCGCGAAAACTTCGAGATCATGCGCCCCGAGGACATTGGCCTGTCCGGTACTTCTCTGCCGCTGGGCAAACACTCAGGCCGCGCGGCGCTGCGCGACAAGCTTGAGACTTTGGGTTTTGAGGTCGGTGACAACCAGTTGCGCGACATTTTCGTGCGGTTCAAGGATCTGGCTGACCGCAAGAAAGAGGTGTTTGACGACGACCTGATCGCGCTCATGACCATGGATGAGCATGATGACTATCTGCAGCTTGTCTCGATGAAAGTGACCTGCGGCACGGGTGGTCAGGCAGAATCCACGGTCGAGCTGGAAATGGATGGCAAGGACATTATCGCCACTGAACATGGCGACGGACCGGTGGACGCGACCTTCAAAGCGATCCGGGCCATCTATCCCAACACGGCCCGTTTGCAGCTGTATCAGGTTCACGCTGTCACCGAAGGCACCGACGCGCAGGCCACAGTGTCTGTTCGCCTCAGCGAGGACGGCATGATCGCAACCGGTCAATCTGCGAATACGGATACGGTTGTGGCCTCTGCCAAAGCCTATATCCACGCGCTGAACCGTTTGATTGTGCGCCGTGAAAAAACCGGCCCCGGCGTGGACACGCGCGAGATCAGTTACAAAGACCTGACCTGAACGGCCCAAGGGCTCCCGCACCCGCGGCGGCCCGGCTTCGCCGTCCCTTCTTGGGTTTTGGGCCCGGCAGCGCGCTTATGGCGCGCTGCCGGGCCCAACTTGTTTGACGGCATCTTTGATGCTGGCAAACGAGGCGGGTGTATTGGTGGGTTTCACCTACCTTCTGTTCAAAGCTGGTCAAACAAGGCGGACAGACGCTTCATTTCGTCATCGATGCCAAACGGGGCGTTGATGATGAACATGCCGGAACCGATCATCCGATGGCCTTCACGAACCGGAGGGAACGTCACCTCGTGACAGACAGCTTTGGGCAAGTTTTGCGACTTCAAAGCACGGATCATGGCCTGGTGACGCTTGTCTGAGAGGATGGGATACCACAACGCTATGACCCCGACATTCCATTTGCGGTGCAGCTTGGCGATGATACCGGGCAGGCGGTCATAATCGGCTTTCACCTCATAGCTCGGGTCGATCAGCAGCATACCCCTGCGAGGTGTGGGTGGCAGCAAGGATTGCGCCAGCGCAAAACCGTCTTGCTGGTAAACCCTGGCCCCGTAGGGCGACATGGCCAAGGCCAGAGCGGCATGTTCTTGTGGGTGAAGTTCCGCAAAATGCAAGCTGTCCTGATCCCGCAGCAGATTGGCCGCAACAAGGGGTGAGCCCGGATAGGAGGCAGTGCCGTGACGGTTTTGAACGCTTTCCAAAACTTGCGCCATCGGATGATCAGGTCCGAACCACCCTTCTTGCTGCGCCCGCTGAATCCCCGCTGCGGCCTCTCCGGTGCGAACGGCCTCCTCCGCATCCAGCTTGTATAACCCTCGTCCCGAATGCGTTTCGATATAGCTGAGCGGCTTGTCCTTGCGTGTCAGATAATTCAGCACCCAGGCCAACAATGCGTGCTTTTGGACATCAGCCAGATTACCGGCGTGGTAAATGTGTTGATAAGAGAGCATTTTGCCTTCTAAAGTCCCAATCAATAAGGCGGAAAGGTGCTGATTGTCGCGGAATCAGCCCTTTTACCGGGCGTGATGGCACCCTATAAGTCATCCGTCCCGGAACCGTCGAGTCGCGGGCAGTAGAAAAACCGACATACAGGATCAGGGGAAACATGGGGATCTTTGGCAATCTGGGCGGCCTGTTCACAGCGGACATGGCTATCGACCTTGGAACAGCAAACACGCTGGTTTACGTCAAGGGGCGCGGTGTCATCCTGTCTGAACCCTCGGTGGTTGCCTATCACGTCAAGGACGGTGTGAAAAAGGTTCTTGCTGTTGGCGAAGACGCCAAGCTGATGCTGGGCCGGACGCCCGGTTCAATCGAAGCCATCCGCCCGATGCGTGAAGGTGTGATCGCGGATTTCGACACGGCGGAAGAGATGATTAAGCACTTCATCCGCAAGGTGCACAAGCGCTCGACCTTCTCGAAACCCAAAATCATTGTCTGCGTACCCCACGGCGCGACGCCGGTAGAAAAACGCGCGATCCGTCAGTCGGTTCTGTCCGCAGGCGCACGGCGCGCGGGCCTGATCGCCGAACCGATTGCAGCCGCGATTGGCGCCGGGATGCCGATCACCGACCCGACCGGCAACATGGTCGTCGACATTGGCGGCGGTACAACCGAAGTTGCGGTTCTGTCGCTGGGCGACATCGTGTACGCCCGCTCGGTTCGCGTGGGTGGCGACCGCATGGACGAAGCCATCATCTCGTACTTGCGTCGCCAACAGAACCTGTTGGTTGGGGAATCCACGGCTGAGCGTATCAAGACCACCATCGGCACCGCCCGTATGCCCGATGATGGCCGTGGCCAGTCGATGCACATCCGAGGGCGCGACCTGCTGAATGGTGTTCCCAAGGAAATCGAGATCAGTCAGGCTCAGGTGGCCGAAGCACTCTCAGAACCCGTCCAGCAGATTTGCGAGGCGGTTATGACCGCTCTGGAAACCACTCCGCCCGATCTGGCGGCGGATATTGTGGATCGGGGTGTGATGCTGACTGGCGGCGGAGCGCTGCTGGGTGATCTGGATCTGGCCCTGCGCGAACAGACTGGTCTGGCCGTGTCGATTGCCGACGAAAGCCTGAATTGTGTGGCTTTGGGAACAGGCAAAGCGCTAGAATATGAAAAACAGCTGCGCCACGCGATTGACTACGAGAGCTGAGGCGCGCACCTTTTAGGGGCAGTCTGAATTCGGCACGAGCAGCACGGGAAGGTAACCTGTGGCAAAAGACCGATCACAGCGCGATGACTACACAACCCCCTTGCGTCGCTTGTTGCTGGGGATCGTGATCCTTTGTCTGTTGGGAATCTTCCTGATCTGGCGCATCGACAGCCCGCGCGTGGAACGGTTTCGCGCGCAAGTGGTGGATGCAGTTGTTCCCTCGATGGAATGGGCCATGGTGCCTGTGACTGCCACTGTCAATCTTGTTCGTGACTTCCAAAGCTATCAGCGCCTGAGCGAGCAAAATCGCGAACTGCGCAGCGAACTGCGCCTGATGCGCGCCTGGAAAGAAGCGGCATTGCAGCTGGAGCAGGAAAACGCGCGGTTGTTGGACCTGAACAACGTACGTCTTGATCCGCGCCTGACTTATATCACCGGTGTTGTGATGGCCGACAGTGGCTCGCCTTTCCGGCAGTCGGTTCTGCTGAATGTCGGCGAGCGTGACGGCATCGTCGATGGATGGGCCACGATGGACGGCATCGGCCTTGTCGGACGGATCTCGGGTGTTGGTCCCGATACAGCCCGCGTCATTCTGGTAACGGATGCCACAAGCGCTATTCCCGCAACCATCCAACCATCGGGCCAGACAGCTTTGATCAAAGGGGACAACACGTCGGCACCGGTTGTCGAATTCCTTGAAAGCCGCGAACTGGTCCGCCCTGGCGACCGCGTAATTACATCGGGCGATGGCGGTGTATTTCCGGCTGGTTTGTTGATTGGCCAAATCGCGGTGGACCCCGGCGGCCGGTTACGCGTACGCCTGTCCGCAGACTTCGAGCGGCTGGAGTTTCTGCGCGTTCTACGCTTCAACTCGGCCCCGATCATTCGGGACCCCGGCGGTATAGTCGGCCGAACCCGGCCCGAAGCCGCCCTGTCGCCTGAAGAGCTGAGCGATGGATAAATCCGCCTCACATAACTGGGCGATGCGTGGTCTCTACACAGTGCTGGCTTTTGTTGTACTGTTCCTGCATTTGTTGCCGCTGGACGCCCAACCAGATCGCTGGCCCTTTCCCGACGTTCTGATCGCCCTGACCTTTGCTTGGGTGCTACGTCGCCCCGATTATGTTCCGACCTTGCTTGTTGCTGCCGTTATGCTGATGGCAGACCTTCTTTTGCAACGCCCACCGGGCCTTTTGGCGGCGCTGGTCGTTTTTGGACTGGCGTATCTACGCTCAGCGGCACCGGGTATGAAAGATTCCGGTTTTGTCGGAGAATGGATGTCAGTTGGCGTGGTTATTGCGGGTGTCTTTCTTGTAAACAGGGTCGCTCTTTCGATCCTGTCGGTACAACAAGCCGCGCTTGGGCCCGTCATGATCCAACTCTTGCTGACTGTTGCCTTCTACCCGGTCATTGTAGCGCTGAGCCAAGGCGTGTTTGGGGTCCGTCGCATGTCAGCGTCGGATACCGGTACGGTGGGAGGTCGGGCATGAAACCGCACAAGCCGAAATCCCAGGGCCTGGCCTACAAACGTTTGCCGCGGCGGGCGCTGTTGCTGGGCGGCCTGCAAGCGGCCTTCATTGGTGGACTTGCAGCGCGCATGCGATTCATGCAGGTGGACCAGGCAGACGAATACCGCCTTTTAGCAGAAGAAAATCGTATCAATATCCGCCTTATCCCCCCAAACCGCGGGCGGATCTATGACCGGAACGGCCAGATCATTGGCCAGAACTCGCCCTCATACCGCATCGTCATTGTGCCGGAAGACGCCGGTGATGTGGATCAGGTGATCCGCAAATTGTCGGAACTGATTCCTTTGAATGATGATGAAATAGAGCGCGCGCAGACCGAGATGCGCCGTTCGGCCCCATTCCTTCCGGTCACGCTGGCCGATCAGGTCACGTGGGAGGACATTTCGAAAGTTGCCGTCAATGCCCCTGCCCTGCCGGGTGTCACACCCGAAGTGGGTCTGACACGGCAATATCCACGCTATGAGGATTTTGCTCATATCGTCGGCTACGTAGGGCCTGTCAGTGACTACGACCTCAGCCAGATCGAAGACCCTGAACCCGTTCTGCGAATCCCCCGGTTTCAGATCGGCAAAGTGGGCCTGGAGGCAAAACAGGAAATCTCGCTGCGCGGCAAAGCCGGTGCCAAGCGTGTCGAAGTCAACGCAACCGGTCGCGTCATGCGCGAGCTGGACCGACAGGAAGGCCAGCCCGGAGCTGACTTGCAGCTGTCTGTCGATGCGGACCTGCAACAATACGCACAGGCCCGGTTGGCCGGCGAAAGCGCCGCTGCCGTCGTAATCGATTGCGAAACCGGTGATCTGCGCGCAATGGCCTCGGCCCCCAGCTTCGATCCCAACCTGTTTGTGCGCGGTATCTCGGTCGCAGATTACCGAATGCTGACGCAAGACAAGTACCGCCCGCTGGCAAACAAGACAGTCCAGGGCACTTACCCTCCGGGTTCGACCTTTAAAATGGTCACCGCGTTGGCCGCCCTTGAGGCTGGCGTGGTTGGGCCCGGAAACACCGTTTACTGCCCCGGTCATCTGAAAGTCGGCAGCCGCCGCTTCCACTGCTGGAAGCGCGGTGGTCATGGCATGGTGGACCTCAACACTTCGCTGAAACGCAGTTGCGACGTGTATTATTACGATGTGGCGATAAAGGTCGGCATCGACCGAATCTCCGAGATGGCCAACACGCTTGGACTGGGCATCAAGCACGACATCCCCATGTCCGCTGTGCGCGCCGGATTGGCGCCCAATCAGGAGTGGAAACAAAGGATCCACGGCGAAGAATGGCTTATCGGCGACACGGCCAACGCGTCCATAGGACAAGGCTTTATGTTGGCCTCGCCCATGCAATTGGCCGTTATGACCGCGCGGATCGCCACTGGTCGTGCGGTTTCGCCTCGTCTGGTGCGGTCGATCAACGGGGTTGAACAACCCAGCGGTGCAGGGGAACCGCTTGAGATCAGTCCCGCCAATCTCAAATACATCCGCGAGGCGATGTGGGCCGTTTCAAACGATCGACGTGGCACGGCTTATCGAAGCCGCATCATAGCGGATGATTTCCGCATGGCAGGCAAAACCGGCACCAGCCAGGTACGAAACATTACCAAGGCCGAACGCGCAGCAGGCGTGATCCGAAACGAAGACTTGCCCTGGGAACGCCGCGACCACGCGTTGTTCGTCAGTTTTGCTCCCTATGACAAACCCAAATACGCGATTGCCGTCGTGGTCGAGCATGGTGGCGGAGGGTCCAAGGCCGCAGCCCCAGTCGCGCGGGATATCATGCTTCAAGCGCTCTACAATGGTACCCCACCGCTTGACGCTTACCCGGTTGCGGATCGCGAACGTATCAAGAAACAGCAAAAACGGCTCGAAGGCGACCGTCGCCCCAAAGCGCGTCCTGACGGAAAGGACCGTGCATGAGCTATCTTGAGTACGCGGTCAAATCCACACCGTCGGGATTTCGTAAATTCCTGTACATGAACTGGCCGCTGACCCTGCTGCTGATCAGCACGGCCAGCGCTGGATTCCTGATGTTGTATTCGGTTGCCGGTGGATCATGGACGCCCTGGGCCGAGCCACAGATGGAACGGTTCGGGCTTGGCCTGACTGCGATGTTCATCATTGCATTGGTACCGATCTGGTTCTGGCGCAACATGTCCGTTCTGGCCTATCTGGGCTCGGTCGCGTTGCTGGTGTTTGTTGAACTGTTCGGCACCATCGGTATGGGCGCGCAGCGCTGGATCGACCTTGGTTTCATGCGCCTGCAACCCTCAGAAGTCATGAAGGTTGCGCTGGTCATGGTTCTTGCGGCCTACTACGACTGGCTGCCATCCCACAAGACATCCCGACCGCTGTGGGTTTTTATCCCGGTGGCGCTGATCATCCTGCCAACCCTTCTGGTCCTGAAGCAACCCGACCTTGGCACATCAATCCTTCTTCTGGCCGCGGGTGGCGGGCTGATGTTTCTGGCGGGGGTGCACTGGGCGTATTTTGCGGCCGTCATCGCGGCAGTTGTTGGCTTGATCGCCACTGTATTCAACAGCCGAGGGACCGAGTGGCAATTGCTCAAGGACTATCAGTTCCGCCGGATTGACACCTTTCTGGACCCTTCGACCGATCCACTAGGTGCCGGGTACCACATCACTCAATCCAAGATCGCCCTTGGATCTGGAGGCTGGAATGGGCGTGGGTTCATGCAAGGGACACAGTCGCGGTTAAACTTCCTGCCTGAAAAACATACCGACTTTATTTTCACGACCTTGGCGGAAGAGTTCGGCTTTGTCGGCGGCATCACCCTGTTGATCCTGTACGCGCTGATCCTTGTGTTCTGCATGGTAACTGCGCTTGCGACCAAGGACCGGTTTTCTTCACTGGTCACGATGGGGATCGCGCTGAACTTTTTCCTGTTCTTTGCCGTCAACATGTCGATGGTGATGGGCATGGCCCCGGTCGTTGGCGTGCCGCTGCCAATGGTCAGCTATGGCGGTTCGGCCATGCTGGTTCTGATGGCCGCGTTTGGCATCGTTCAAAGCGCACATATTCACCGCCCTCGCTGATCTGAAAGGCCATCGATGCCCGCAAACGTCCTGTTTTCCGCACGCCCAGCGCTTTGGCCCGTGTATGAACCGCTGCTGACTCAATACCTGGCAGAGGCAAACGTCGACGCAAAGCTGAGCACCGAGTTTGAGCCGGATCAGGTCGACTATGTCGTCTATGCTCCGAATGGTGGCCTGCAGGATTTCACCCCGTTTACGCGACTGAAAGCGGTGCTGAGCCTTTGGGCTGGCGTCGAGAAGATTGCGGATAATGAAACGCTGATTGTCCCATTGGCACGGATGGTGGATCACGGGCTGACGCAGGGTATGACAGAATGGGTGGTGGGCCACGTGCTGCGCTATCATTTGGGCATGGACCAGCACATTACCGTTCAGGATGGCGTCTGGGCTCCCGAGGCCCCACCTTTGGCCCAAGAGCGCAACCTCTGTATTTTGGGACTGGGTACGTTGGGTGAGGCCGCAGCCCGGGCCCTGACAGCGCTGAACTTCCAAGTCACCGGTTGGAGCCGCACCGCCAAAGACATTCCAGGCGTGACTTGTGTGTACGGTCCCGACGGGCTGCGCGATGCTCTGGCTACGGCTGAAATCGTGGTTCTGTTGCTGCCTGATACGCCTGCCACAGAAAATGCGCTGAATGCCGAAACCCTGGCCTTGCTGCCTAAGGGCGCGCGGATCATTAATCCGGGTCGCGGCCCGCTCGTTGATGATGACGCGCTGCTGGATGCGCTGAACTCTGGTCAGGTGGGTCACGCAACACTGGATGTATTTCGCGTCGAGCCCTTGCCCGCCGATCACCCCTATTGGGCGCACCCGAATGTCACCGTCACCCCGCATATCGCGTCAGAAACCCGCCCGGTCACAGCCGCGCAGGTCATTTGCGAGAATATCCGGCGCGGTGAGGCCGGAGAGCCCTTTGTGCACCTCGTAGATCGCACTCTGGGCTACTGAATTCAGGCCGCGATCAATCCGCGGCCTTTCAACAGGGCGTCCACGCCCGGCAATCGACCCCGGAACGCCAGATACAGGTCTTCCGCCTCTCGCGAGCCCCCAGTGGACAGGATGTTGTCTTCCAGCGCCTTGGCGCGTTCGGGATCAAAGGCACCGCCCGCCTCTTCAAAGGCGGCGAAGGCGTCGGCATCCATCACCTCGGACCACATGTAGCTGTAATAGCCCGAGCTATAGCCATCGCCTGCAAAGACATGGGCAAAATGGGGCGTGGCGTGGCGCATCCCGATAGCATGCGGCATCCCCAGGTCCGCCAGAACCTCGGCCTGTTTTGCCATCGGATCCGCCGGGGCATCGCCATCATGGAAGGCCAGATCAACGAGCGCTGAAGCAACATATTCCACCGTCTGGAACCCTTGATCGAAATTGGCAGCCTTCAACACCTTCTGCAGCATCTCCTGCGGCATCGGCTCGCCCGTTTCGGCATGTGTCGCAAACTCGGCCAGGACTTCGGGTACTTCCAACCAGTGTTCGTAAAGCTGGCTGGGCAGTTCTACGAAATCACGCGCGACCGAGGTGCCCGAGATGCTTTCATAAGTCACATTCGACAGCATCTGATGCAGGGCATGGCCGAACTCGTGGAACAATGTCCGCGCGTCGTCATAAGACAGTAGCGCCGGATCGCCCTTGGCAAAGTTGCAAACATTGATCACAACCGGCGCCTGATCTTTGGGGAACTTCGCTTGCGCCCGCATGGCGCTGCACCACGCGCCAGACCGCTTCGATCCCCGTGCAAAGTAGTCACCGATGAAAACGGCAATATGTTCCCCATTGCGCGTGACTTCCCAGGCCCTGCAATCCGGGTGATAGAGCGGAACGTCCAGCGGTGCGAATTCCAGTCCGAACAGGCGATTTGCGCAGGCAAAAGACGCCTCGATCATACGGTCCAGTTGCAGAAAGGGTTTCAGGGCCGCCTCATCCAGATCGTGTTCCGCCTTGCGCCGCTTTTCGGCGTAGTAGCGCCAGTCCCAGGCTTCCAGCGGACCGTTGATACCGTCTTCCTGCATCATCTGCGTCAGGATCTCGGCGTCTGCATCGGCGCGGGACTTGGCCGGTTCCCACACCTGCATCAACAGCTCACGCACGCGATCCGGTGTGCGGGCCATTTCGGTTTCCAGCTTGTAGTCGGCGAAACTGTCATAGCCCAGCAGCTTGGCGCGTTCTTCACGCAAACCTAAAATCTCGGCCGCAATTTCGCGATTGTCGGTGTCGCCGCCATTGGCCCCGCGCGCGGCCCAGGCGCGATAGGCTTTTTCGCGCAGGTCCCGACGGGGTGAGAATTGCAGGAACGGCACAATCAACGACCGCGACAAGGTCACTACCGGTCCTTGCGCCTCTTTCTCTCGCCCCGCAGCGCGGGCTGCAACCACGACAAAATCCGGCAGGCCCTGCAGACCCTCTTCGGTCAGGTCCATGAACCAGTCCCGCTCATCTGCCAACAGGTTTTGAGTAAAGGACGTCCCCAAAGAGGCGAGGCGCGACTTGATCTCTTGCATCCGGGTATCGTCTTCCCCTGCCAGTGCTGCGCCAGCACGCACGAAACCGCGATGGGTCAACATCAGCACACGCGCCTGTTCTTCTGTCAAGTTCAGATCATCGCGCCGCGCCCATAGATCGGCCACGCGTTTGAACAGCGCCTTGTTCGAGGAAATGCCGGAAAAATGTGCCGACAGCTTGGGGGAGAACTCTCGCTGCAACTCTTCCCGTCTGGGATTGCTGTCTGCCCCTGCAACCGTGAAAAAGACCGACAGAACCTTGTCCAACTGCTCGCCCGCAGCCTCCAAAGCCTCAATCGTATTGGCAAAGGTCGGAGCGTCAGAATTCTCGGCAATCGCGGTAATCTGATCGTTATGCGCCGTCATCGCCTGATCCAGCGCCGGGGCGAAATCATCGTCCGAGATTTCGGCAAAGGGGGCAATTTCAAACGGGGTGGTCCAGCTGGACAGGATCGGGTTGGTCATTCGGATCTCCTTTGACCCTATAGCTAAGTCGCCAAGGCCGGGTGTTCCAGAACCCACAGCTTGCGTAAAGAAAGGTTAATCGTTCGCGGTGCCGCAGACAGGGCAATCGGCGCGACGGGTCAGCGTGATTTTTCGGCTTTCGCCGTACAGCGCGTCATAGATCAGCATCTCGCCACGCAGCGCTATGCCTGCGCCGGTGATCACCTTGATCGCCTCGACCGCCATCATCGACCCAACAACGCCGGGCAACGGGCCGATCACCCCGGCCTCGGAACATGACGGGGCCAGACCAGGGGCCGGGGCTTCAGGGAATATGCACTGATAGCAAGGGCTGCCATTGGCCGGGTCGAACACACTCAGCTGCCCCTCCCACTGCGACAAAGCCCCCGAGATCAGCGGCCTGCCCAGCGCGACGGCCGTGCGGTTGGCCAGATAGCGCGTATCGAAATTATCGGTTCCGTCAAGGATCAGATCGAAATCGGCAAACAGATCGGCCGCGATCTCATCGCTCAACCGGCGATGATAGGGCAGAACCACCACGTTCGGGTTCTGCGCCTCCATCGCCTGCTGCGCCGAGAAAACCTTGGGCATCCCGATATCTGCGTCCCGGTGAATGACCTGCCGCTGCAGGTTGGCGTTTTCGACAACGTCATCATCTATGACACCGATTGTGCCCACACCCGCTGCAGCCAGATATTGCAAAGCCGGGGCGCCCAAACCACCCGCGCCAATCACAAGAACCCGCGCTTTTTTCAACTTTTTCTGCCCCGGACCGCCCAATTCGCGCAAAACGATGTGACGGGCATAGCGGTCCAGCTCGGTCTCGGTAAATCGGTCGGTGGGCATGGCAGGTTCCTGATCTGCAACGGACTCTGCACGATTTCGCAGGGCTTTCAGGCCCCTGCCATACAGTAAAACCATTGCGGCGAAACCCATAAGGATCAGCCACAGTGCCGCGGACCCGCCAGTTGCTTCTCGAAGAGGGTGACCATCCGGCAAGATCAGATGAGAAAGAATGACCCCCACCAACAACACGCTCACCGAAACCACGCGTGCTTTTTTCGACGTGCCAGCTATGTAACCAACACCCCAGAGCCCTGCGGCCAGAACAAAAACCAGCAGCATCAGCCGCGCCCGGTTGAGCCAAAGCCGCCGGACCCGCGACCGGTTTCGCCCAGTTCCTCAGCCAGTTCGAATGTGGCCTGCACGACAGGCGCGACCACCAGTTGCGCAATACGCTCACCATGGGCAATTTCGAAGCGGTCCTGACCTGCGTTCATCACGATTACGCCCAGCGGCCCCCGATAGTCACTGTCAATGGTACCCGGTGTGTTAGGCAGTGTAATCCCGTGTTTCAGCGCAAGGCCCGAGCGGGGACGGACCTGAACCTCGTATCCTTGCGGAATTTCGATGCGCAGGCCGGTCGGCACGAGGGCGCGTTGCCCGGGTTCCAACACAATAGGGGTGCAATCTGACAGGTTGGCGCGCACATCCGCCCCGGCGGCACCAGCTGTTTCATAAGACGGAAGCGCGACGGCGGGGTCTGCACCGTCTTCGCGGATCACTCGAATTTCAACCATGCCTTTGCCTTTCCTTCAGCCTGCCAATGCGTCCGCGATCTTTGCCGCCAGACGCCGGGCAACTTCGTCCTTGCCCAAGCGCGGCCATTCCTCGGCCCCACTGTCCGAGATCAGAATGACCGCATTCTCGGACCCGCCCATAATGCCGGTTGCAGGGCTGACATCGTTCGCAACGATCCAATCGCAGCCTTTGCGGCTGCGTTTGGCGGTAGCGTGTTCGATCACGTTATCCGTCTCTGCGGCAAAGCCCACCACCAGCGGCGGGCGGCCCACATCCATCTGGGATACACGTTTCAGAATGTCCGGGTTTTCGGCAAATTCCAGAACCGGCAGGCCATCCCGGCTTTTCTTCAGTTTCTTGTCCGACGCGCTGGCCACACGCCAATCCGCCACTGCCGCCGCGAACACACCCGCATCGACGGGCAGAGCGGCATCGACCGCGTCAGACATCTGTTGCGCCGTCTCGACCGGTACGACCTCAACACCCGCGGGGGGCGGTACATCTGCGGGACCAGTGACAAAGATCACCTCGGCCCCCAAATCCGCCAGCGCCTGTGCCACGGCGGAACCCTGCGCCCCGGACGACCGGTTCGCGATATAGCGCACCGGATCTATCGGCTCATGCGTCGGGCCGGAAGTCACCAGCACGCGTTTACCGGCCAAAGGTCCGGCAGTCAGTTGCGCCTCTACTGCCGCAACGATCTCCAAAGGTTCGGACATGCGACCCGGACCGTATTCGCCACAGGCCATATCACCTTCGTTCGGTCCAACAAAGTGTACCCCGTCAGCCTGAAGCTGCTTCAGATTGCGTTGCGTTGCCGGGTGGTCCCACATCCGTACATTCATCGCAGGCGCGCACAGAACGGGCGTGTCCGTCGCCATCAAAAGGGTCGACGCCAAATCATTGGCCAGACCACCTGCCATCTTGCCCATCAGGTCTGCCGTTGCAGGGGCCACGACGATCAAATCGGCTGAGCGTGACAGCTGAATATGCCCCATCTCAGCCTCGTCGGTCAGGTCGAACAGATCGCGGTATACCTTTTCGCCCGCAAGCGCGGACACGGATAATGGTGTTACGAACTCTTCCGCTGCGCGGGTCAGAACGGGTGTCACAGCTGCTCCACGCTCGCGCAGCCTGCGGATCAAGTCCAACGATTTAAAGGCCGCGATCCCCCCGCCAATGATCAGCAAAATACGCTTGGATGACAGCATGTTCAGCCCTTCCTGTGCCGGTCGGTCCTGACATTAGGCAAGGCCAGCAACGAGTACCAGCGATTAATTTTGCACTTGGAACGCTGCACAGGGATCTTCGCGCTCTACTGTTGGGCTGTCGATCACGACGTCGAAGTCACCGTTGATAATCCCATCCTCGGATTGTCCGACTGCAACAACCTTCCACCCCGGCTGAAGGCGCGCAATATAGGTCGGAATTCCGCGGTCCCTGCGCGCATGGCCATTGCCGGTAATCACCGCAACCGGGCCTCCGGTTTCCTCCATCGCACGCACCACTGCGCGGGCAAGCACCGCGTCACGCAAGCGTTGAATTGCAACCATCTGAGGAAGCATTTCAGCAGGCAACGCGTCGCAATGAGCGGCCAGTTGATCCGCCTCTCGCGCTGCCTGTTCATCGGGTGGCAAAGGAACCGTCAAACCAAATCGCGCCGCATCCGCGCCCAAAGCGGTGGCCGCCCCGCGTTCCATCGCAGCGCGTGCGGCAGTCCTTGGCACCATGGCCCCATACACGGGCGCAGTTGAGGCTTGGAAAACAGGATAATACATGCTGAGCGGAGGCCATCCGCTTTCAGCCCATTTCAGGATACGGCCCAACTCTTCCGGGTCCGACGCTGCCTTTTGCGCCAACCGCTGCGCACCTTCTTCAGTGACCATCTCCCATACAACGGCCGAAGGTGAAAAAGCGGACAGCGCTTCGGCCTGAATAGAGTGGTGAGCGGGGTTGTCATGCACCTCGCCCAGGATCAAAACATCGGCACCCCGCATCGCGGCCAATACGTCGTCGGTGAGTAAATCCTCTGCCGCCCCAGATCGCGCTGCGGCGATCATAAAGCCCAGAACACACACAAGAATCGCAAACTTTGTCATGCAATGAAGTGTTGCACCTCGCGCGACTGAGCTTCAAGGTTCTTACGCATTTTTGAAAAGGCCGCAGCCTCTAGCTGGCGCACACGCTCTTTGGACAAACCCAGTTCATCGCCAAGGCTTTCCAGCGTCCTTGCAGGCTCTCGCAACTTGCGCTCGCGCACGATGAACCGTTCGCGATCGTTCAGCGCGTTCATCGCGGTCAGCAGCCACTCGCGCAGTTGCGCGGTGTCATGGCTGTGTTCCACAGCTTCCGCAGCCTGTTCGCGATCGTCCTCTAACGCATCGATCCACTCGCGCCCGTCTTCGTCCGCAGACTGCACGGCGTTCAGCGAAAAATCGGAACCTGAAAGACGCCCCTCCATCATTTCAACATCGCGCAGGGGAACGCCAATTTCGGTGGCAATCATCTGATGCAGCTGGTGGCGATCCAACTCCAGACCTTCGGTCGCCGCCTCGCGCTCCAACCGGGCCTGCACCCGCCGCATATTGAAAAACAAAGACTTTTGGGCTGATGTGGACCCTGTCCGAACCATGGACCAATTGCGCATCACATAGTCCTGAATGCTCGCTTTGATCCACCATACGGCATATGTCGAAAAGCGCACGCCGCGATCAGGATCGAACTTGTCAGCAGCCTTCATAAGTCCCAACCCGGCCTCTTGGATGAGGTCATTCATCGGCGCGCCGTAGCGTTTGAACTTGGCAGCCATCGAAATCGCCAGCCGCATATATGCGGTTATCAACCGATGCAGGGCTTGTTCATCACGCTCATCGCGCCACGCGTAAGCCAGCTTTAGTTCGGTTTCCGCATCCAGCAGCTCAGCCTTCATCGCTTGCCGGGACATCGAAAAGTCTGTCGCGTTATCCAGTGCCATAAACCTCTCCCCTGTTTTGCAGGTGCTGGCCGGGCTTGCTTTGCCGACCTATGACCGATACGCAAAACAGCACTATGTGGATCATCTAAAGGTAAGAATTGTGTCGTCGGATTTAACCTTGGTTCTTGGGGGGGCTGCCTCGGGCAAGTCGGCCTTTGCCGAAGAACTTATTGTTTCAACGGGGAAAAATCGGAGTTACCTTGCGACATCACAAGTGTTTGATGACGAGATGCGCCAAAAAGTTAAGCGCCATCTTTTACAGCGTGGCGACGGCTGGACCACAGTTGAAGAGCCTCTTGATCTGGGGCCGGTTCTGGCCGGCTTGCCGCACGATCAGATTTGCCTGATCGACTGTGCCACCATGTGGCTAAGCAACCATCTTCTGGCAGAATCCGATCTGGACGCGGCACAGACTAACCTGCTGGATGCCCTGAACGCCTGCCCAGCCCAGGTTGTGATTGTCTCGAACGAGGTAGGCCACGGTATCGTCCCGGACAACGCCCTGGCCCGCCAGTTTCGCGAGGCGCAGGGGCGACTGAACATCGCGCTCGCTGCTCAGGCGGATCTGGTCGTACAGGTGACAGCCGGATTACCGTCTGTTTTGAAAGGCCAATTGCCATGACGCGCCTGCATCTTGTCCGTCACGGGCCGACACATGCAAAAACCATGGTGGGCTGGTCTGATCTGCCTGCGGACCTGAGCGATACGGAAGCCCTGAGGCGGCTGAACGATTACTTGCCATCCGAAGCGTTGGTGATCTCGTCCGACCTGTCCCGCGCCGTCGACACAGCATCAGCCATTCAGGGCCCGCGCCATCGGCTGCCTCACAATCCGGACCTTCGGGAAATCAATTTTGGCAGCTGGGAATTACGCGGATTCGCAGATATCGAAGCAGAAGACCCTGAACTGGCCTTCGCATATTGGGATAATCCCGGCGATGTCCGCCCGCCGCAGGGCGAAAGCTGGAACGACGTCCGCACCCGGGTCGATGCCGCGATCGACGCGCTTGTGGCTCAGCACACGGGGCGCGACCTGGTGATCGTCGCGCATTTCGGTGTGATCCTCACGCAAGTGCAGCGCGCTTTGGATCTGGATGGGCAGCAGACCTTTTCGCACCGGATCGACAATCTGTCTGTCACAGACATTACCTTAAGTGCCAACTCATTGTCGGTCGGCAAGATCAATCACCTTCCGTGAACTGACCCCGCACAAATCACTGTTTTACTGAGCAACCCGCCTGCGGCATCGTTCACGCATGACTTATGATTTGTATATCGGTGACCGCCTCTTCTCCAGTTGGTCCATGCGCGGCTGGTTGATGCTCGAGAAATTCAATCTGCCTTATCGCAGCCACATGATCGGCCTGTACTCGGGCAGCATGAAACAAGACATGGAACCGCTGGCCCCGGCCCGTCTGGTTCCCGCCTTGCGCCTGCCAGAGGGAACGGTTGTGGGAGAAAGCCTGGCCATGGCCGAAACGCTGGCCGAGCGTCACCCGGAAGCCGGGCTGTGGCCGTCTGATCCTGCAGCACGAGCCACCGCGCGCTGGCTCAGCGCCGAAATGGTCGCCGGTTTCAGCGCGCTGCGCGGCCAATGCCCGATGCAATTACAGCAAGTGTGGCAAGGGTTTGCCCCGCCCCCCCAGACTTTGGCCGATCTTGAACGGATCGAGACACTCTGGGCGCACGCGCGGCGCATTTCTGGCGCGGAAGAAGGCCCGTTGTTTGGCGCATATTCTCTGGCAGATGTATTCTATACGCCGGTTGCCGCGCGAATCATCGGCTATGGGCTGCCCGTGTCCGAGGCGAATCGGACCTATTGTTTGGACCTCCTGTCGGATCCAGCCGTCAGACAATGGCGCGCAATGGGCATGACAGTTCGATACGACCCATTCCCGTATCCGCAGGAGCTGCCGTCGATGCCTTGGCCGGTCGGCGGGGACTCGAACGCCAAACCGGTGTCAGGCGGTCCTTCCGTCAACGAGGCTTGCCCATACTCCGGCAAACCGGTTGCTGATTTTCTGGAATTGGATGGCCAGCGCTGGGGGTTCTGCAATCCGTTCTGCCGCGACAAAACCGTGGCTGACCCCGGCGCGTGGCCCAAATTTACCGCTTTGCTTGCGGCCGTTAACGACTCTTAAACCCCAATCATGGCAGCAACGTCCTGTTAACCAATATCAGGACTGCCATGGTTGCCCGTGCCCATACCGTCGCCTTTCAAGGGGTCGAAGCCCGCCCAGTCGAAGTGCAATGCGCTGTATCGCCCGGCTTGCCCGCCTTTTCCATCGTGGGCCTGCCGGACAAGGCGGTATCAGAAGCGCGCGACCGGGTCCGCAGCGCACTGAGCGCGATGGCCATCGCCTTGCCCTCAAAGCGGATTACAATCAACCTGTCCCCCGCTGATCTGCCAAAAGAAGGCAGTCACTTCGATCTGCCCATCGCAGTCGCACTACTGTCGGCCTTAGAGATCATTCCAGCCGATGCCGCAGAAAGCACCGTAGCTTTGGGAGAGCTTTCACTCGACGGATCTCTGGTCCCGGTGGTCGGAGCGCTGCCCGCGGCGATGACGGCGGCATCAGATGATCGCATGTTGCTATGCCCCCGCGCCTCCAGCGCCGAGGCGGCGTGGGTCGACGCAACCCAGGTGATCGGCGCGGGGTCTCTGGGCGATGTTGTGCGCCATTTCTCGGGCCAATCCCCCCTGCCAGCCGCCCAGCCCGGCGAAGTGAACCTGACGCCCAGTGCGCGAGACCTGCGCGACGTAAAAGGGCAGGAACGCGCCAAACGCGCCCTGGAAATCGCTGCAGCGGGGCGTCACCATCTGATCATGATCGGAACGCCGGGATCGGGAAAATCCATGCTGGCCGCGCGGCTTCCCGGCATCTTGCCCCCCCTGACCGCAGTTGAAGCTTTGGAAACCTCGATGATCCAGTCCTTGTGCGGTTTGCTGGACGAAGGCGGCATCAATCGCACGCGCCCGTTTCGCGAGCCCCACCATACGGCCTCGATGGCCGCCATTGTCGGGGGCGGCAAGGGAGCGAAACCCGGTGAGATTTCGCTGGCTCATAACGGCGTTTTGTTCATGGATGAATTTCCTGAGTTTCCGCGCACTGTTCTGGAAACCTTGCGCCAGCCCATCGAAACCGGCGAAGTTATGGTGGCGCGTGCCAATGCCCACGTAAAATATCCCTGCCGTTTTATGCTTGTGGCCGCAGCAAACCCCTGCAAATGCGGCTACCTGACAGATCCCTCTCGCGCCTGCTCACGCGCACCGGGCTGTGGCGAGGACTATCTGAACCGCATCTCAGGGCCGTTGATGGACAGGTTCGACCTGAGGATCGAAGTACCGCCGGTGGAATTCACCGATCTCGACTTGCCGCCGTCTGGCGACAGCACTGCCACGGTCGCTGAACGGGTCGAAAATGCCCGCGCCATTCAGGCAAATCGGTTTCAAGACACCCCACATTTGCGCCAAAACGCGGATGCAGAAGGGAAGATTCTGGAAGAGATCGCAACACCTGATGCGGAAGGCAAAGAGCTGTTGCTGAAAGCGGCAGACCGGTTTGGCCTGTCCGCGCGCGCGTTTCACCGCATCCTGCGCGTGGCGCGCACTATCGCTGATCTGGAGGGATCCGCAAACGTCCACAGATCGCACGTAGCCGAGGCGCTGAGCTTTCGCATCAGCGCCCGGGTCATGGCTTAGATCTTGGCTTCGATAGCCTGCCATATTTTTTCGGCAATGTTGACGCCGTCAAAGCGCTCAAGCTCCTGAATGCCGGTGGGTGAGGTCACGTTGATCTCGGTCAGATAGTCGCCAATCACGTCGATCCCGACAAAGATCTGACCTTTTTCTTTCAGCAGGGGGCCGATGGCCGCGCAAATCTCAAGATCTCGCTCTGACAGACCGATCTTTTCCGGACGCCCACCCACATGCATGTTCGATCGTGTCTCGCCAGCAGCAGGAACCCGGTTGATCGCGCCAACGGGCTCACCATCGACCAAAATCACCCGCTTGTCGCCATTGCTGACGTCAGGCAGGAATTTCTGCACAATCAGAGGCTCACGCGAGAACCCGGTGAACAGCTCGTGCAGAGATGTTAGGTTGCGATCATTGGCATCCAGTCGGAAAACGCCTGCGCCGCCATTGCCATAGAGCGGCTTAAGGATGATATCGCCGTGCTTTTCCTTGAACGCTTTGATCGTTTGCAGATCACGCGCAATGGTTGTCGGCGGTGTCAGATCAGCGAAATCCAGCACCAGCAGCTTTTCGGGGTAGTTGCGTACCCAGAACGGGTCATTGACCACCAGCGTCTGACCCTTGAGACGATCCAACAAATGCGTGGACGTGATGTAATGCATGTCAAAAGGAGGGTCCTGCCGCAACCAGACCACATCGAATTCTGCCAGATCCACCTCGCGTTCCGGTCCAAGAACCGCCGGATCGCCGGCGATGCGCTGCACCGTCATGTCATGACCTCGCGCCGTGATGCGGCCTTCCTGATACGCCAGTTGATCCGGCCCGTAGAAAAACAACGAATGCCCGCGCGCCTGCGCCTCTTCCGCCAGCCGGAATGAGCTGTCGGCGTTGATGTCCACGGCCCCGATCGGGTCCATTTGAAAGGCGATTTTCATGGCGTGTCCCTCAGTTTCACGCCAAATACATGGCCCAGCAGGCCTTGGGGTTCAATGGGGCTTAGTTGTGACCAAAGGCGTTTTCGATGATTTGAACTGCGCCAGAGCCATCCACCAGAGCTGCGTCAAAGCGCACTTCGGTGAGTTGCCCGTTTGGTTCATTCTCTAAGAACTGAGCAGCCGAAGCGTAGATTCGATCAATCTGTCGGGGGCTGATCCGGGCCGCTGCCTTGTCGAAACTGCTACTTTTCTTGACTTCGATGAACACAAGCCCCGCGCCGTTGCGCGCGATCAGATCGATTTCACCACCCGCGCCGCGCCAGCGCCGATGCAGAATGGCCATGCCACGGCGTTCATAGTCCAGGGCCACACGTTGCTCTGCTGCCTGTCCGGCATGGTAAGAAACTGAGCCCTGATTTGCCCGCCGACCCATGTCATCATTTTCCCAGCTTCAGAGCTTTCTGATAAATCGGACGGCGCGGCAGGTCGTACATTTTTGAAACAAGATCCGCCGCATCCCGAACCGAGTGGCTTTCCAAAGCTCGCTTCAAAGCCTCTTCTACGTCAGATTCGTTAACGCTTTGCGAATGGCCACGATCCACCAGCACAACAATTTCACCTTTGACTGTCTTGTCTTGGTAATCTTCGGCCAATTCGGTCAGGGTGCCACGGCGGATTTCTTCGAATTTCTTTGTCAGTTCGCGACACAGCGCCGCCTGACGGTCTGCTCCAAGAACCAGCGCCAAATCTGACAGGCTGGCGGAAACACGTTTTGGGGATTCATAAAACACTAAAGTACCAGGAATGTCCTTCAGCGCCTCAATCCGGGCGCGGCGTGCGCCGGACGCATTGGGCAGAAACCCTGCAAAAAAGAATGCGTCTGTCGGAAGGCCGGCCAAGGTCAAAGCCGTCAAAGTTGCCGACGCGCCGGGGGCGCAAGTTACCATGTGCCCGGCTTCAGCCGCCTGCTTTCCCAGATCATAGCCCGGATCCGCGATAAGTGGCATTCCAGCCTCTGAGGCATAGGCAACTGACTGCCCCTGCGCCAGCGCCTCCATGATTTTGGCGCGCGCGCCTGCGCCGCTGTGATCATGGTAGGCATGGATTCGGCGCCCCTCTAGCGGGACGCCGTGAATCTCCATCAAACGGCGCAAACTGCGGGTATCTTCCGCTGCGATCACGTCGGCTGATGCCAGTACATCCAAAGCCCTGAGCGTAATATCGCGCGCAGTTCCAATAGGAGTGGCAACAAAGTACAGGCCCGCAGCCAATCTGATCTTTTGGAAATTCAAAGCTGGACCCTCACAGCGTGACGTTTATTATCGCGGCTCGACAGAACAGAAGCATTCAAGGCCGCCGGATCAGGGAGTTTTCATTTAGATGTTTACCGTTTGCAAGCCCGTTAGCAAGTTGGCGAAAGCTGCTGCTGCCCTGACAACCGCGGCGTTTCTGGCCGCCTGTGAACCGGGTGGCCTTGGGGGTGGACCTTCGATCAATACCTCTGCTCCGGTTCCAGTGGCCTTGCTTGTGCCCAGCGGGTCTGGCCAGTCAGGTGATGCTGCATTGGCGCAAAGCCTGGAAAATGCAGCGCGTCTGGCAATGTCTGATCTACCCAATGTGACCATTGACCTGCGTGTTTACGACACCGCCGGAAACCCGAACACGGCGACTGCGGTGGCCCAGCAAGCCGTTGCGGATGGTGCCAAGATCATCATCGGGCCGGTCTATGCGCAGGCCGCAAATGCCGCCGGACTGGCGGTATTGAACAACAATATCAACGTGCTTTCGTTTTCGAACAACACCAGCATTGCGGGTGGAAACGTCTTTGTTCTTGGCCCCACTTTTGACAACACAGCCAACCGTTTGGTGAGCTATGCGGGCAGTCAGGGCAAGGCCAACACAGTTATTGTGCACAGCAACGACGCAGCAGGCCAGTTGGGCCAAGCCGCAATTGCCAGCGCGCTTGCCAGCAGCCGTGTCAACAACGCCGGCACCGTTGGATATGACCGTTCGCAACAGGGCGTTATCAACTCGGTGCCCTCCATCAAAGCCACGGTTGATTCGACCGGAGCGGACTCGATTTTCCTGACGGCCACAACGGCGGGTGCATTGCCTTTGTTCTCGCAATTGCTGCCTGAGGCTGGAGTGTCGCCCGCGACCACGCAATTTATCGGCCTGACGCGCTGGGATATTCCTCCGCAGACGCTTGAGTTACCGGGGGTGCAAGGGGGATGGTTCGCTCTGCCTGATCCGTCCAAGGCTCAGGCATATCGTCAACGTTATAACGCGACATATGGCGAAGCGCCCCATCCGATCAGCGGGTTGGCCTATGACGGTATCGCAGCCATCGGCGCATTGGTCAGCCAGGGCAAATCCGATGCTCTGACCGCGTCAGCGCTGACACAGAACGCCGGTTTCCAGGGCGTTGGCGGCATTTTCCGCCTGCGTCCAAACGGCACCAACGAACGCGGTCTGGCGGTCGCCACGATCCAGAACAAACAGGTGGTTGTGATTGACCCTGCCCCACAAAGCTTCTCTGGCGCCGGCTTCTGATCAGCCGGGCGTCAGCCCTGTGCCTGAAAGCTCATTAATCTGCCCCGCCGAAGACATCTTCGACAGTGCCAGCGTTCATGACGCGCTGGCGCTGGCGTTTGAGTCCTGCACGGACAACAGCAAAATGCGGGCTGAAACGGTGCGAATTCTGCGCGAAGCACAAAAATCCGGGCGCGCGGCCATCGCCGAAGCCTTTGGCAAACGCCCCTTTGAAGCACGCGCGTTGACGCGGTCGTACACCTATCTCACGGATCAATTGGTCGGTACGGCTATGCAGGTGTCCAGCACACGTCTGCATCCGTTGGCGACCCCCACCCAAGGCGAAAAGATCGCGGTTCTGGCTGTCGGCGGATACGGGCGTGGGGAAATGGCACCAGCGTCGGATGTCGACCTGCTGTTTCTGACCCCCTACAAAATCACAGCCTGGGCTGAGAGCGTCATTGAATCGATGCTCTACATTTTATGGGACTTGCGGCTGAAAGTCGGCCATTCCTCTCGTACGATCAAAGACTGCCTGCGACTGGGCGCCGAGGATTTCACCATCCGTACCGCCATGTTGGAACAACGCTATCTGGCAGGCGACAAGGCGCTGGCGGACGAGCTGGAACAACGCCTGAAGAATGAATTGTTCAAAGGAACCGAACGCGAATTCATCGAAGCCAAGCTGAAAGAACGGGATGA
Source organism: Ruegeria sp. BHSB064 (assembly GCF_059613205.1). NCBI lineage: Bacteria > Pseudomonadati > Pseudomonadota > Alphaproteobacteria > Rhodobacterales > Roseobacteraceae > Ruegeria > Ruegeria sp. BHSB064. Next base: position 10,796 of record NZ_JBXWSB010000026.1, on the reverse strand, counting down.
ACGCCACCTGAAACAAGGTGAGCGTTACATGGTCGAACCCAATGTGAAAGAAGGCAAAGGCGGCCTGCGTGACCTTCAATCCCTCTACTGGATCGCAAAATATGTCTATGGCGTGCAGGACGTGGCTGAACTTGTTCCTCTGGGTCTGTTTACGCCAGAAGAGTTCGAGACCTTTGTTCAGGCCGAAGAATTCCTGTGGGCCGTGCGATCTCATCTGCATCTGGTAACAGGTAGGGCCACAGAACAGCTGACGTTTGACATGCAGGTCGAAGTGGCCGCGCGCATGGGGTATGAGGATCGCGCCGGGCGACGCGCGGTCGAGGTGTTCATGCAACGCTATTTCCGCGAGGCCACTCGGGTCGGTGAGCTGACGCGGATATTCCTGACCAAGCTGGAAGCGCTGCACATGAAAAGCGCGCCGTTGCTGGAGCGTATTTTCCGCAGAAGCCCAAGGGTCAAGGATGGCTGTAGAGTGGTTCACGGGCGTCTCGACGTAGCCGACCCCGACACGTTCCTGTTGGACAAACTAAACCTTTTGCGTTTGTTCGAAGAAGGGCTGCGGACCGGTATGCTGATCCATCCGGATGCAATGCGGCTTGTCAGCGCCAATCTGCATCTGATCGATGACGAGATGCGCAACGACAAAGAAGCCAAACGCATTTTTCTGGATCTTATGCTGAAACACGGCAATCCGGAACGTGCATTGCGCAGGATGAACGAACTAGGTGTTCTGTCGGCCTTTTTGCCCGAGTTCGAGCACATCGTGGCGATGATGCAGTTCAATATGTATCACAGCTATACGGTGGACGAGCATACCATCCAATGCATCATCAACCTTGCCCAGATCGAGCGCGGTGAACTGGTGGAATCCCTGCCGCTTGCCTCTTCGATCCTTGAGCGCGGGGTCAATCGAAAGGTGCTGTACGTCGCATTGCTGTTGCACGACATCGCCAAAGGCCGCCCCGAGGATCATTCGATTCTGGGCGCACAGATCGCGCGCAAGGTGGCCCCACGATTGGGGCTGAGCAAATCAGAGTCGGAAACGGTTGAATGGCTGGTTCGGTATCACCTGCTGATGTCGGACATGGCGCAAAAACGCGACATCTCGGACCCGCGGACCGTTCGAGATTTTGCCAAGGCCGTTCAAACGGTCAAACGGCTGGATCTGCTGACCGTTCTCACCGTCTGTGACATTCGCGGCGTCGGTCCCAACACCTGGAACAATTGGAAAGCCACGTTGCTGCGCGCCTTACACGCAGAAACCAAGCGTGCGCTGGAAACTGGTATGGAAGACCTCAACCGCGCCAATCGCGGGGCGGAGGCCAAGAAGGCATTGCGCGCGGAATTGGCGGGCTGGTCCAAAACCGACCTCAAAACTGAAACGACGCGTCACTATGATCCGTACTGGCAGGGTCTTAATCTGGCGACGCATGTCGAGTTTGCAGAGATGCTGCACGCACTGGACCAAAGTGGTGATCCGGGCGCGATGGAGATCAGGCTTGAACCTGACGAGGATCGAGACGCAACGCGGGCTTGCTTTGCAATGGGCGACCATCCCGGGATTTTTGCACGTATCGCTGGGGCTCTGGCCCTTGTTGGCGCAAACGTCGTGGATGCCCGCAGTTACACAACGAAAGATGGCTATGTAACAGACGCGTTCTGGATTCAGGACGCCGAAGGACGCCCATTCGAAGCCGCGCGCCTGCCCCGCCTGACGCAGATGATCCACAAGACGCTGCGCGGCGAAGTGGTTGCCAAGGAAGCCCTGAAATCACGCGACAAGATCAAGAAACGCGAACGCGCCTTCAACGTGCCGACCCATATCACTTTCGACAATGATGGGTCTGAAATCTACACGATCATCGAAGTTGACACGCGTGACCGCCCCGGTCTGCTTTATGACCTGACACGGACGTTGGCAGCGGCGAATGTGTACATTGCCAACGCCGTGATTGCGACCTACGGCGAACAGGTGGTGGACGCCTTTTACGTCAAGGACATGTTCGGACTGAAATACCATTCGGAAAGCAAGCAGCGCGGGCTTGAGGCGAAGTTGCGCAAGGCGATCACCGAAGGCGCCGAGCGTGCGGCCTCATGAAGCAAATCCGGTTGATTTCGGGCTTTTTCACGGTCGGCTTCTGGACACTCGCCAGCCGCATTCTGGGGTTTCTGCGGGAAATTCTGTTGACCGCTCTGATCGGTCCCGGGCCGGTTATGGACGCGTTTGTTGCGGCCTTCCGCCTGCCGAACATGTTCCGCCGCTTTTTTGCCGAAGGTGCCTTTAACGCGGCCTTTGTGCCCATGTTCTCAAAGCGGCTGGAAGCGGATGAAAATCCGCAGGGCTTTGCGCAGGATGCCTTCAACCTGTTGGCGCTTGCCGTTCTGGCACTGGTTGGGCTTGCGCTGGTTTTCATGCCCGGTTTGGTGTGGCTGACAGCCGAAGGGTTTTATGGCGACGAGCGCTTCGATCTGGCGGTGGACTATGGGTATGTCGTCTTTCCTTACATCCTGTTCATGTCTCTAGCCGCCCTCTTTTCCGGTGTCCTGAACGCAACCGGTCGGTTCGCGGCCGCAGCTGCCGCACCAGTTTTGTTGAATATCTTTGCCTGCACTGCCCTGATCGCCGGAGCCCTTTCAGGCGGAGAGGTCATCCGGTGGCTGATCTCGGTTATTCCGGTTGCAGGTATCGCTCAATTGGCGCTGGTCTGGGTTGCAACGGAGCGGGCCGGTATCTGCATTCGGCCCGGTCTGCCCAGACTGACGCCCGAGATGCGCAGGATGGTTTGCATCGCGGTCCCTGCCGCTCTGGCGATGGGCGTCACGCAGGTCAATCTGGTGGTCGGGCAATTGGTGGCGTCGAAAACTGAAAAGGCCGTCAGCTGGCTGTTTGCGGCAGATCGGCTGTACCAACTGCCGCTAGGCGTGGTCGGTATCGCCATCGGCATTGTTCTGCTGCCCGACCTGTCGCGGCGACTGCGTGCCGAGGACAAAGAAGGTGCGCGCAACGCGTTTTCCCGCGCTGGAGAGTTCATGTTGCTGCTGACCCTGCCTTCGACCGTGGCGTTTCTGGTCATACCGAACCCGCTGGTCTCGGTGCTGTTCGAACGGGGGCAATTCACCACCGAGGATACCACAGCCACAGCGCGGGCCGTTGCCATCTATGGCATCGGATTACCTGCCTTCATGCTGCAAAAACTGCTGCAACCACTGTATTTCGCACGCGAGAACACGCGTTCTCCGTTTCACTATGCTGTCGTGGCGATGATCGTGAATGCGGCCTTGGCGTTTGGCCTCTTCCCGCTTGTGGGCTGGATCGCACCCGCGATTGCTGCATCAACAGCGGGTTGGGCCATGGTCGTTCTATTGGCATTTGGGGCGCGAAACATGGGAGACGAAGCGCGGTTCGATGACCGGTTCAAACAACGCGCGGGCCGGATCGTGCTGGCCTCGATTGGCATGGGTGCGGTCTTGTATGCGGCGCTTCAAGTGTTTGGATGGACGCTGGTTGTTCCCGGTTGGCGCTACCTTGCGCTGCTTGTCCTGATTATGGTCGCGGCGGCTTCTTACTTTGGTCTGGGTCACCTTTTAGGCGCATTCAAACTGTCTGAGTTCAAACGCGCCCTGCGCCGCTCCTGATCAATCGCGGCGTATGCGCCCGACGATGCGGTCCCAGGCGCCGGGTGCGACAAGGAAAGAGACGCCGAAACCGGTGGCAAACCCGCCCAGATCGGCGACCCATTCCCAATTGCCGCCAAAGATCAGGCCAAACAGAAACTGAATGCCCATGAGAACGGCAATGAGTTGAAATGCCCGCGCCTGATTTGCGCCAACCAAGGATAGTTTGCGCCACAACAACCAGGTAAATGCGCCGATCAGGCCGTAAACCGGTGGAAACCCTCCGATCAGAGGATAACGGGGATCCAGCAGAACGGCATAAGCCAACGCCCCCCCGATACCAGAGACGACAAAGATCAGCAGCATGGGGAAGCCGCCAAATACTTCGCCGACCATCTTGCCCATGGCTAGAACGAAAACACAGACAAATACCGCCTGCGTGAAATTGGCCGAGACAAACGGGTAGGTCACGAACCGGATCACATGTTCAAACGGCCAGCGCCCGTTCAGCACCATCCAGTCGAAGATATCCGCCGAAAACGCATAGTTTTGTATCGCGTCCAGCCGCCAGCCGACCGCTGTTGGCCCTCCGATCAGGCCGCGCGTTCCCAAGGTGAAGGCCAGTTCGATCCCGATGATGAATAGAACCAGCGCCACAACAACGGGCGGCAATGGGTTCACGGCGGGTGTGTAATGCTCACTGCTCATTGGGCGGGCCTTTCGCGGCTGTTGACGTCCCTGTGCCTCATGGGTAAGCGACGGAGGCTGATTTTTCCAGACGGGAGTTCCCTTCGATGACCGAGACCCAGTTCACGCCGCGCGTGTTTTCCGGCATCCAGCCTTCGGGCGGGCTGACCCTGGGCAACTATCTGGGCGCGATGAAGCGCTTTGTGGATATGCAGGGTGCAGATTTCGAAACCATCTATTGCATGGTCGATCTGCACGCGATCACCACATGGCAGGACCCCGCAGCATTGTCTCACAATACCCGTGAGTTGTGCGCAGGTTTTATCGCGGCGGGCATCGACCCCGAACAGTCGATTTTGTTCAACCAAAGCCAGGTGCCCGAACATGCGCAACTGGGCTGGATCTTTAACTGCGTCGCCCGGATGGGGTGGATGCAACGGATGACCCAGTGGAAGGACAAGGCGGGCAAGAACCAGCAGAATGCGTCGCTGGGGCTGTTTGCTTATCCGTCTCTGATGGCGGCCGACATTTTGATCTATCACGCGACCCATGTGCCGGTGGGTGAGGATCAGAAGCAGCATCTGGAGTTGACCCGTGATATCGCCATCAAGTTCAACAACGACTTTGGCGTCGACTTCTTCCCGATCACCGAGCCGGTAATCGAAGGCGCGGCAACCCGCGTCATGAGCTTGCGCGACGGGTCCAAGAAGATGTCGAAATCCGATCCGTCGGACATGAGCCGGATCAACCTGACCGATGATGCCGACGCGATTGCCAAGAAAATCCGCAAGGCCAAGACTGATCCGGACGCGCTGCCGTCGGATGTTGACGGGCTGGAGGATCGCCCCGAGGCTCGTAATCTGGTCAATATCTACGCGGCGTTGAACGATCAAAGTGTCGAACAGGTTCTGGCCGAAGTCGGCGGCAAGCAGTTTGGTGAGTTCAAACCAATGCTGGCCGATCTGGCGGTGGCGAAACTGGCACCGATCTCGACAGAAATGTCTCGTTTGATGGCAGATCAGGGCGAAATTGACCGGATCCTGGCCCGCGGGGCCGAGCGTGCGCGAGAGATCGCTGCTCCGATCCTGCAAAAGACCTACGAAATCGTGGGCATGGTTGGATCGGCATCACGCTGATTGCTCTGGACCTTCTTGTGACGCCCTCCTAGGTTTGCGCAAAGCTTGGGAGGGCATCATGGCAACAGGCAAGAATATCCGCACCTATTTCGAAGGCCAATGGCATGACGGGGATGCACCCATCATGCGTGCCGCCGATCACGGGGCCTGGTTGGGGTCTTCCGTCTTTGATGGCGCTCGATATTTCGAAGGCCTTTCACCCGACTTGCACGCGCATTGTGCCCGGGTAAACCGATCCGCTGAAGCATTGATGCTGACCCCGACCGTTACAGCTGAAGATATGGTGGAACTGGTGCATGAAGGGTTGCAATCCTACGCCGCAGATACCGCTGTCTATATTCGGCCGATGTATTGGGGGATCGACGGCGACCAGACCGCAATTGTCCCACAGGAAAACAGCACGGGCTTTGCCATTTGTCTGGAAGAGATCCCGATGGCACCGGACACCGCCTCGGTCACGTTGACAACCACGCGGTTCCGCCGCCCTGTTTTGGAAAGTGCAGTTGTAAACGCCAAGGCCGGGTGCCTGTACCCCAACAACGCACGCATGTTGCAAGAGGCCCGGTCAAAGGGGTTCTCGAATGCACTGGTCGCTGATGCAATGGGGAACGTGGCTGAAACCGCAACGGCCAACATCTTTATGGTCAAAGACGGTGAGGTCTTCACCCCCGCCCCCAACGGCACGTTTCTGGCGGGGATCACCCGCGCGCGACATATCAAGAACTTGCGCGACGACGGTGTCGCGGTTCACGAAACGGTTTTGAGTTTCGAGGATTTTCACGAGGCAGACGAAGTGTTCATGTCAGGCAACATGAACAAGGTGACACCTGTTACAGCTCTGGACGATACGCAATTTCAAGTTGGCCCTATTGCCCGCCGCGCCCGTGGACTTTACTGGGATTGGGCTGCAAGCGAACGCTAGCATGTCACTTTGAACGTGTCCGAGTTGCCACAGCGCAACCGCTGGGGCATGATCCCTGAAACTTGAAGAGGACACCCATGCGTAAGTTTCTAGTTGTTCTGGATGACAGCCGCGAATGCCTGAACGCCATGCGCTTTGCCGCGATGCGTGCGGCGCATACCGGTGGCGGAGTGACGATCCTTTCGGTGATCCCACCTGACGAGTTCAACCACTGGATCGGTGTCGCCGAAACCATGCGCGAAGAAGCGCGGGAACGTATCCATGCGCATTACGAGGTTTTTGCCAAATGGATGCGTGACAAACAGAATGTGGAACCGGAATTGGCCATCCGCGAAGGCGATCCGGTGGCACAGATCATAGAACATGTTCAATCCGATCCCGAGATCGGTGTGCTTGTACTTGGGGCGGGAACCGACAAAAAAGGGCCTGGCCCGCTGGTGACTCAGTTGACGAAAAACTCGGGCAGCCTTCCGATCCCGATCACCATTGTTCCCGGCGACCTGAGCAAAGAAAAACTGGAAGAAATCACCTGAGGACTGACGATGGCGAAGACGACACAGTTCTGGTTCGAATTCGCCTCGACCTATTCCTATCTCAGCGCAATGCGGATCGAAGCTGCGGCGCAAGCCAAGGGTGTTTCGGTCGAATGGCAGCCTTTTCTGCTTGGCCCGATTTTTGCAGCTCAGGGATGGCAAACGTCTCCGTTTAATCTCTACCCTGCCAAAGGGCGGTACATGTGGCGCGACATGGAGCGTCAGTGTGCGGCACGGGGGTTGCCATTTGTGCGACCTGAGCCCTTTCCGCAGAATTCTCTTTCGGCAGCACGTTTGTCGCTGGCTATTGAAGATCAAAAAGAGCGGGCCGCTTTTGTCAGGTCGGTCTACAGCGCAGAGTTTGGGGCGGGGCGCGATATCTCGGATCAGAACGTGCTGACGGATTGTCTTGTATCTGCGGGCCTGCCAACTGACACCTTGGGCCGTGCGCAAGACCCGGACATCAAGGCTGCGCTGTTTGCGCAATCCAACCGCGCCACAGAGCTTGATCTGTTCGGAGCGCCGAGTTTTCTGGTCGAAACAGAACTATACTGGGGCGATGACCGTCTGGATGAGGCGCTGGAACACGCTGCCTCAATTTAGAACCGTTCCAAATCTTGACTTCCCGCGCCCCTGCGCGCATATCAGAGGCACATCAGACGGAGCTGCCTCATGTTCATCCAGACCGAATCCACCCCAAACCCGGCCACGTTGAAGTTCCTGCCCGGCCAAACGGTGCTTGAGGCTGGAACTGCGGATTTCCCAACGCCAGACGCGGGCGAGAAATCTCCTCTGGCCAAACGGATCTTTGCCGTTAACGGTGTGACCGGCGTGTTCTTTGGCAACGATTTTGTCACTGTCACCAAATCCGATGACGTTCAGTGGGATCACATCAAACCGGCGATCCTGGGTGCGGTGATGGAGCACTACCAATCGGGTCAACCCGTGATGGGCGCAGATGCAACTGCCGCATCGGGCCACGCGGAACACACTGGGGAAGACGCTGAAATCGTCAATCAGATCAAAGACCTGCTGGACAGCCGTGTGCGCCCGGCGGTGGCTCAGGACGGTGGTGACATCACCTTCCACGGTTTTGATCGCGGTATCGTTTACCTGCACATGCAGGGGGCCTGCGCTGGCTGCCCATCTTCGACGCTGACATTGAAAATGGGTATCGAGAACCTGCTGCGTCACTACATCCCCGAAGTGACCGAGGTTCGCCCTGTTGCCGTCTGACCCGACGATCCTGGCATTTGATACATCGGCCGCGCATTGCGCGGCCGCTTTGTTGCGCGGTGGTGAAATCATCACGTCTCGGGCAGAAGCAATGTCACGCGGGCAGGCCGAGCGCCTGATGCCGATGCTCGAAGACGTACTCGCTCAGGGTGGTTGCGCTTGGTCCGATCTTGACGCCATCGGCGTGGGAATCGGCCCGGGTAATTTCACTGGCATTCGAATCTCGGTCTCTGCCGCGCGCGGGCTTGCCCTGGGTCTCGGCATTCCTGCCGTTGGTGTTTCAGGCTTCGATGCTTTGATGGAGCTGGACAGTGCGGATCAGATTCCATGTATACCGGCCCCGCGCGATCAGGTTTATGTTCGGATCTTCGGCGATGATCCAAGCCTGATGCCCAGGGTAGAGGCCGAGGCACTTGGGTCTTTGTTTTCCTGCAATGACCCGGACAAACAAGCCCAAGCCATTGCACGCCTGACGGCTGAACGTTGGCGCGATGTCAGCGCACCACCAGCGCCGCTGTATGTCCGGCCCGCAGATGCGGCCCCGTCGCGTGATGTGCCTCCGGTCTTGTTGGACGAATGACCCCTCACGATATGGCAATAACGCATGCCGCTGCGTTCACGCAGTCGCGCCCGTGGTCCGCCAGCGAATTTGAAAGCCTTCTGGGCAACCCGTTTACGAATTACGTTGGTGATCCGCGCTGCTTTGCCTTGTTTCAGGTGATCGCGGGCGAGGCCGAGCTGCTGACAATTGCGACTCACCCTTCGGTACAACGTCAGGGTCTGGCCCTGAAAACCATGCGCAAATGGCACCATCAGGCCGTGACCATGGAAGCAAGCCGGGCCTTTCTGGACGTCGCAGCTGACAATGTGGCGGCAATCGCCTTGTACGAACGCTGCGGGTATCATCGCTGCGGCGTGCGGCGTGCGTATTATTCGCGCGAAACGGGCATAAAAACCGACGCTCTAGTGATGGAATGTCGCCTGCCCTAAGGGCAAGTGAACATTTTTTGGACCATTTGGTCAGGAATCAATTGACCATGACGGTTGCAAACCCCCTTAATACCCGCCATCACAACAGTTATGCTCGCTAAACGTGGGTAAACGGGACTAATCTGATCCCGTGCCAACATAAAACTGGGAGACCGAAATGACCCTGATGAAATCCTTGATGAGCGCTGCTGCAGCCGTCGCTCTGACTGCAGGTGCCGCTCTGGCTGAACCGGCGCTGATCTTTGATCTGGGCGGCAAATTTGACAAGTCGTTCAACGAAGCGGCCTATAACGGCGCACAGCGTTGGGCAAATGAGACCGGTGGAAAGTACCGTGAGATCGAAATTCAGTCGGAAGCACAGCGTGAGCAGGCCCTGCGCCGCTTTGCTGAATCCGGTGCAAACCCGATCATCACCATGGGCTTTGGCATGGCTGATCCGCTGTCAGCAGTCGCTGGCGATTATCCGGACACCAAGTTCGTTGCCGTTGACGTGAACTGGCTGGATATCCCAAACATCCGTCAAATTGGCTTTGCCGAGCATGAAGGTTCGTACCTGGTTGGCATGATGGCCGCGATGGCGTCGGAAACGGGCACCGTTGGTTTTATTGGCGGCATGGATATTCCGCTGATCCGTCACTTTGGCTGCGGTTACGCGCAGGGTGCCAAGGCTGTGAATCCTGACATCAACATTGTAGCCAACATGACCGGCACCACTCCGGCGGCGTGGAATGATCCTGTGAAAGGATCCGAACTGACCAAGGCACAGATCAGCCAGGGCGCAGACGTGATCTATGCGGCAGCCGGTGGCACAGGCGTTGGCGTTCTGCAAACCGCAGCCGACGAAGGCATCCTGTCAATCGGCGTGGACAGCAACCAGAACCACCTGCATCCGGGCAAAGTTCTGACCTCGATGCTCAAGCGCGTGGATGTTGCCGTTTATGAAGCGATGAAAGCAGGCGACGACGTAGAAACCGGTATCTTCACCATGGGTCTGGCCGAAGACGGTGTTGGCGTTGCGATGGATGAAAACAACGAAGCCCTCGTGTCCGTCCGCATGGCAGACGCTGTGGACGATGCGCGCAGCGCCATCATCAACGGCGACATCAACGTTGTCAGCTACTACGAGAACGACAGCTGCCCGGCACTGCAGTTCTAAAATACATGCGGGGTGGGGGATTTCCTCCGCCCCGCTTTCCACTCTGCCGCGCCGTCCGTGCGGCCCTTTCGGCAATTGAGGACAAGACATGACCGTCCCCGCCATTGAGCTCAAAGGGATTTCCAAAGCCTTTGGGCCGGTTCAGGCCAACAAAGACATCTCCATCAGTGTCGCCCCCGGTACCATACACGGGATCATCGGTGAAAACGGCGCGGGCAAATCCACGCTGATGAGCATCCTTTACGGCTTTTACAAAGCCGACAAAGGTGAGATCTGGATCAACGGATCCAAGACAGACATCCCTGACAGCCAGGCCGCAATCGCTGCGGGAATCGGGATGGTATTCCAGCATTTCAAGCTGGTTGAAAACTTTACCGTTCTGGAAAACATCGTGTTGGGTGCCGAAGATGGCGGGCTGCTTGCCCCGTCTCTGGCAAAGGCGCGTAAAGAGCTGAAAGATCTGGAAGAAGAGTACGAACTTTTCGTCGACCCCGACAAGCGTATCGACGAGATCGGCGTGG
>NZ_JBXWSB010000025.1:0-49515 GCF_059613205.1 Ruegeria sp. BHSB064 | reverse complement strand
CGACTTTGGAAGCTTCGGTTGAGCGTCGCGAATAACCGCCCGGTTTATTGTGATTTTGACAGGGCTGGGGTCTTTCACTTGCTGAAACGGGTGGGTAAGAAACTCTTCCACCGCCCTTTCAGGAGGCCCCCTTGGACCGTATCGCCCACACAATTGCTACCGAGATCAACGCCCGTTCCGAACAGGTCGGGGCCGCGATTGTACTGCTGGACGATGGCGCAACCGTGCCATTTGTCGCCCGTTACCGGAAAGAAGCCACCGGCGGGTTGGACGATACGCAATTGCGCTTACTTTCTGATCGGCTGACCTATCTGCGCGAACTTGAGGCACGGCGCGAAACCATCCTGAACTCGATCCGGGATCAGGGGAAGCTGACCGAGGATCTGAGTAAATCAATCGCCCGGGCCGAGACCAAAGCACAATTGGAAGATATCTACCTTCCCTACAAGCCCAAGCGGCGCACCAAGGCAATGATTGCGCGCGAAAACGGGCTGGAGCCGTTGGCGGATGCTATTTTGGCCGACCGCAATGCAGAACCCGAGACGCTTGCCGAGGCATATCTTTCCGAGGCCGTGCCGACGCATCGCGATGCTTTGAACGGGGCTCGGGACATTCTGACCGAGCGATTGACGGAAAACGCTGTTCTGTTGGGCGAACTGCGTACCTTCATGCAGCGCGAGGCTCTGCTGAGTTCCAAGGTTATCGACGGCAAGGAAAAGGAAGGCGCGAAGTTCAGCGATTACTTCGACCATTCCGAGCCTTGGGCCGATGTGCCATCGCATCGGGCGCTGGCGATGCTGCGCGCGTTAAAAGAGGGGATTGTCACGCTGGACATCGCGCCGGAAATGGAATTCGGCGCGGCGCGGGCCGAAACAATTGTTGCCGCGCATCTGCAGACGCGTGGCAAGGGGCCGGGGGATGCATGGCTGCGCAAGGTCGCGGGCTGGACATGGCGGGTCAAGCTTTCGCTGTCCATGATGGTCGAGCTGATGGGGGATTTGCGAAGCCGCGCGCAGGACGAGGCCATTCAGGTCTTTTCACGCAATCTCAAAGACTTGCTTTTTGCAGCGCCGGCCGGGGCCAAGGCGACGTTGGGCCTTGATCCGGGTATCCGTACCGGTGTGAAGGCGGCTGTTGTTGACGCAACCGGCAAAGTGGTGGCTACCGACACGCTTTATCCGTTTCAGCCAAAGAACGATCTGCGGGGGGCGCAGGCGGCCATTCTCAATCTGATCTCGGCCCACCAGATCGAACTGATCGCCATCGGGAACGGGACCGCAAGCCGCGAAACCGAGCGATTGGTCGCAGACACACTTTCCCTGCTGCCGAAGACGGTAAAAGCGCCGACAAAGGTAGTGGTGTCCGAGGCAGGGGCTTCGGTCTATTCCGCATCGGAACTGGCTGCGCGCGAGTTTCCGGATCTGGATGTTTCTCTGCGGGGTGCGGTGTCCATTGCGCGGCGGTTGCAGGATCCTTTGGCAGAACTTGTCAAAATCGAACCCAAATCAATTGGCGTCGGGCAGTATCAGCATGACGTGGATCAACACCGGCTTTCCCAGTCATTGGATTCCGCGATTGAAGATGTGGTGAACGCTGTCGGAGTCGATCTGAATACCGCTTCAGCCCCTTTGCTGTCGCGTGTTGCTGGTCTCGGCGCCGCTCAGGCCGAAGCCATCGTCACCCATCGTGATCTGAACGGGCCGTTTCAATCGCGCAAAGATCTGTTGTCCGTCGCCCGGCTAGGCCCGCGTGCGTTTGAACAATGCGCCGGCTTCTTGCGTATCCGGGACGGTGCAGAACCGCTGGATGCGTCCTCGGTTCATCCCGAAGCATATGACGTGGCCCGACGTGTTGTGGCCGCTTGTGGACGTGATATTCGACGTATCATGGGTCACGACGGCGCTTTGAAGGGGCTACAGGCGGAACAGTTCGTAACCGAGGAGTTCGGGCTGCCAACGGTTCGGGATATCTTTGCGGAACTCGAAAAACCCGGGCGAGACCCTCGACCCAGCTTTGTCACCGCTTCCTTTGCCGATGGCGTCGAAGAGATCACCGACCTGAAGCCCGGCATGGTTCTGGAGGGCACCGTGACAAACGTGGCCGCGTTTGGGGCATTTGTGGATGTGGGTGTGCATCAGGATGGGCTGGTTCATGTCAGCCAGTTGGCAGATCGTTTCGTCAAAGACCCGCATGAGGTCGTCAAAACCGGGCAGGTTGTCAAAGTTCGCGTGGTCCAGGTGGATGTGCCCAGAAAACGGATCGGTCTTACAATGCGAAAGCAGGGCGGCGGTGGAAAGAGACGCTCGTAGTCTCCATTATGCCCAGTTTCCGGGCGCAATGACATCAAGCCGTCGCATAGTGGGAATAGTGTGGCGGCTAACTTAGGCAGCGGTATTGCATTGTTTTCATTGATCGCTGAACTGAGTATCAGCAAGAGAGTTCATTTCTCCGCCACATCGACCGAACAAGAATCGAAAGTTCATGCAGTATCACAACAAGCCCTATGACAAGCTTAAGGTCGGCGATACTGCCGAGCTGGTTCGCACATGCTCGGTCGACGATTTCTATGTGTTTGCAAACAATTCCGGCAACCACAACCCGCTTCATCTGGCCAGTGAAGATGGTGACGGCGACCAAATCAACGAAGCGGTTGCGCCTGCCATGTTTGTTGGAGCGCTACTTTCTGCTGTCTTGGGAAATGTTCTGCCGGGGGCAGGGACGCTCTATAAGTCGCAGAACTTTGAGTTTGTGGAGCGGGCGCACGCAGGCGACGAACTGCTGTCCAGGGTCACCGTCATAGAAAAGCGACTAAACCGCGAGGTCGTCTTTGAGACAATCGTTACGCGCCCGTCCGACGGCGCAGTGATCGTCCGCGGACAGGCTGTGGTCATCGCGCCGGACAAAGAGCTGGTGTTTGCCGAACTGGAATTGCCCGGTCTTGTGGTCAAACGGCATCGGCATTTTGACGCAATGCTGGAAAAGGTGCGCCCGCTGCCACCTATGCCCACAGCTGTCGTGGCACCGGAAGAGCACAACTCCTTGGGGGGCGCTCTACTGGCCGCGCATGAGACGATCATCACCCCTATTTTCGTCGGCGATCCTGAAAAAATTGCTGCTGCTGCCAGCGAACTTGAGGTCTCATTGGACGGCTTTGAAATTGTGCCTCAAAGCGATCATTTCAGCGCTGCCAAAACTGCAGTCGATCTTGTGGCTTCGGGCCGTGCAAAAGCCTTGATGAAAGGGCACTTGCATACGGACGAATTGCTAAAGGCTGCTCTCAGGCGTGAAAATGGTTTGCGAACGAGCCGACGTTTCACTCATGTCTTTGTCATGGACGTGCCTGGACAGCCCAGACCGCTGTTGGTGACGGATGCGGCGATCAACATCGAACCGGATCTGGAAACCAAGATTGACATTGTCCAAAACGCTATTGATCTGGCCCTTTCGCTGGGAATTGAGCATCCCAGGGCGGGTATTCTGTCGGCCATCGAAACCGTCAACCCGGCAATCCGTTCCTCTGTGGATGCGGCCTTGCTGTCGAAAATGGCGGAGCGCGGCCAGATCACGGGCGGGCTGGTTGACGGCCCTCTTGCCATGGACAACGCGGTCAGTCTTGCTGCTGCACGATCCAAGGGTATTGTATCCGAGGTTGCAGGCAAAACGGATATCTTGGTGGTGCCCAATCTGGATGCCGGCAACATGATTTCAAAGCAGCTGACCTATATTGCCAATGCAGAAGGGGCTGGAGTGGTCATGGGCGCCAAGGCACCGATCATTCTGACCAGTCGGGCAGACGACGACAAAGCCCGGTTGGCGTCCTGCGCCGTCGCAGCTTTACATGACGCATATACCAATTCGCCTTCCGGAGCACATGCATGACACATGTCGTGACACTAAACGCTGGATCATCTTCAATGAAGTTTGGCCTGTTTAAGCTGACCGAAGTCGATCCGATTATGGTTTGTACTGGAGCGGTTGAGCAGATCGGAGAGCAAGAACCTCTGGTTAAGGCGAAATCTTCCGATGGAAGTGTCCTCGCCAGCGGTACTGCAGGGGAAATCCGGGATCACGCCGCAGCCCTGGACTGGGTATTGAACCTGCTTTCTCGCGCTTTCCCAAACAGCGAAGTAACTGCGGTAGGGCATCGTGTCGTCCACGGTGGCCCTGACATCGACGCGCCGTTACCGTTGACCAACGCCTCGATTGAAGCGCTGGACAAGCTGTCACCGTTCGCGCCTTTGCATCAACCCCACAATCTGGCCGGGGCCAAGGCGGCTATGGAGCGGTTTCCTAATGCCGTTCAGATCGCCTGTTTCGACACGGCTTTCCACCGCAATCACCCATGGGAAAACGACGTTTTTGCCCTACCGCGCGAGTATTACGACAAGGGTGTCCGGCGCTATGGTTTTCATGGCCTCAGCTATGAATACATCTCGGATCACATGGCAAAAACTGCACCGCTATTGCACGAAGGGCGGGTTGTCGTTGCTCATTTGGGGAATGGCGCGTCGATGTGTGCAATGATTGGGGGACGATCTGTCGGTTCGACCATGGGGTTCTCTGCCCTCGATGGGCTACCGATGGGGTCGCGATGCGGTCAGCTTGATCCAGGCGTCGTCCTGTACCTGATGGATCAGGAGGGACTGAACGCCGATGAAATCTCGGACCTTCTGTTCCGGAAATCGGGGTTGCTGGGCCTTTCAGGCTTATCGAATGATATGCGCACATTGGAAAAGGCAGACACGCCCGAAAGCCGCCAGGCCATCAGTTATTTCACCTTCCGTATTCGGCGGGAACTTGGGGCGATGGCAGCTATCCTGGGCGGTATCGATTCCCTGGTGTTCACCGGCGGGATAGGAGAAAACTCGCGTCTGGTGCGCGAACGGGTGTGTTCCGGAATGGGATGGCTGGGTATCGAACTGAATCCGGATGCAAATGCAGACAACGACCGGATCATCTCGACCAATTTATCGCGCGTGGTTGTTATGGCGATCCCGACGAATGAAGAGTTGATGATTGCCCGCGCGGCAGCGGACCTGTTGGCTGGTCGGCCACATCTGAAAACCGCGTAGCGGCGGTTTATGAAGGCTTATAGGTCCAGCGATAGGCGGGCGGGGTCGGGCCCTTGTTACGGCCCCCTTGCTGCATCTGTTCCCACGCATGGGCCAATACGCCAACTGATCGGGACAGGCAGAACAGACCGCGCGCCAGCGGGGGCGCAAATCCAAGCTCGGCGTAGATAACGGCAGTGGCGCCATCTATATTCATCGGAACGGGTTTTCCCTTCCGGTTTGCCAATTCCGCCTCGATCGCTTGTCCAATCCGCATGAACCGGCCATCACACGCTTGGTCCTTCACGGCGTTTGACACCATTGCCATCAGGCGCGGAGCACGCGGATCCGTTGGGGTGTGAAACCGGTGGCCAAAACCCGGTAGTATCTTTCCTTCGCTTTCAATCCAGTCGTCCAGAGCCTGCTCCAAACCCACAGGATGTTTCGCCACGAAATGGTAGAGAGCTACGGCTTGCTCACCAGCCCCGCCGTGAACGTCCCCCAACATGTTTACGGCACTTGCCATCGCGTTGTTGAGGGGCAGGCCACAGGTTACGGCCATGCGGGCCGTGGCGATTGAAGGGGCCTGAGGGCCGTGGTCAACCGCCGCGACCAACGCGGCTTCGAACAATCGGTCCTGCGCGTCCGAGGGACGATCCCCGCGCACCATGAACCAAATCATCTCCGAGAAACTGACATTTCCGATCAGGTCCTGGATCGGCTTACCGCGCAGATCGATCCGGCCGGGCTCCATGTCGATAATGGATGTCGTCCACCAATCGGAAACATCGCTCATATGACCCCCTCCTTGTTCAACGCATCAATTTCTGCGTCGGACAACCCGATTTCAGACCAGATCGCATTGTTGTCAGCCCCCAGTTCAGGTGGTGCATTTTGTGGCATGCGCCGCGCGCCGTCCATGACAACGGGACTTCCCGCAAGCTTCATATCTTCGCTTTGAACCCGCACAGACCCGATCAGGCCACGCCCAGAAAGTTGTTCGTCTGCAAGAGCTTCGGGCACAGTCAGAACCTGCCCGGTCGGTACGCCAATAGCATTGAGTTCCCGCACCCAGTCTGTTGCGCTTCTGGTTCGAAGAGTTTGCTCCAGCGCTTCACGCAAGGCATGACGGTTTTGTTTGCGGTCTTCGCGGGTTGCGTAGCCGGGGTTGTTTAGCAGATCGTCCCGCACCAGATGGCTTGCCAATGCCTGCCACTGTTCATCTCGGTTGGCGGCGATATTGATCGGGCTGTCGCGCGTGGCAAACGTGCCCGAGGGGGCAGACGTTGTGTTTTCATTTCCATGCGCAGCGGGTGTGACACCGCCGACCAGAAAATTCGACACGACCCAGCCCATTGTGGAAATAACAGCTTCGGACATCGCAACATCCAGAAAAGTTCCACGCGGGTTCGCGTTCAGAGCAGCAGACACAGCAAAGGCGGCCGTCATCCCGCCGACCGTATCCGCCAAAGGATAGCCAACGCGATAGGGCGCAGTTTCAGCTGCCCCGGTGATCGACATCACGCCACTGATGCCCTGAACGATCTGATCGTAAGCCGGATCATCCTTTCGTGGGCCATCTTGGCCGAAGCCACTGATGGCGCAGTAGATCATGTTTGGATTGACCTCACGCAGGACGTTGTAGCCAAGGCCAAGCCGATCCATGACACCAGGTCGAAAGTTTTCGACCAGAACATCTGCGGTTTCGACAAGGCGTTTCAGCAACGCCTTGCCTTTTTCCGATTTCATATCGAGCGTTACCGATTTCTTTTCAGCATTTTGCGCCAGAAAGCTGATCCCCATGCCTGCTTTGTTTCTGTTGGGATCAGCGCCCAGAACGCGGGCAAGGTCGCCACCGCCGGGGCGTTCGACCTTGATCACTTCGGCACCCATCAGCGCCAGCTGATAGCAGCAATACGGGCCCGCAAGGACATTTGTCAGATCGAGAACCCGTACTCCTGCCAGCGGTTCAGTCACCTTCGGCAACTCCGGCAGCCCGCGCACGTGCTCGGCGCGCACGATAGCTAGGCAGAAGGACCAATAGCACCGCGATAACCAGCAAACCCAGAGTCATCGGGCGTTCCCAGATGAAGGCGATGCCGTCATAGAGCTGCATCGAGCGGGCGAAGTTGTCCTCCATCATCCCACCAAGGATGAAACCGATCAGCAGCGGCGCCAGCGGATAATCGGCGAATTTCAACGCTGTGGCGCAGACACCGAAGCCAACAAGGATCAAAAGCTCGGTCGCATTGTTTTGCCCGATATAGGCGCCCATCAGAGTGAAGAACAGAATGAAGGGGATCAGATAGTTGCGCGGAACCGAAAGGACCTTGGCGATATATGGAATCAGCGGCAGGTTCAGCACCAGCAGAACGAGGTTGCCGATGAACATCGACATGATCACGGCCCAGAAAATCTGCGGTTCATCCAGCATCAGACGCGGGCCGGGCGTGACGTTCAGGGCGATCAAAGCGCCAAGCAAAATTGCCGTTGTTCCCGATCCGGGAATACCCAGCGTCAGAAGCGGCACGAACGAGCCGGTACAGGCGGCGTTGTTTGCGGTTTCAGGCGCGGCCAGGCCCTTGATTGACCCTTTGCCAAACTCTTCCTGCTCGGCTTTGGGGGCGATGTTGCGTTCTACCGCGTAGCCCAGGAAGCTGGCAATAGTTGCTCCAGCACCGGGCAGAACGCCGATGAAAAACCCCTGTACGGACTGGCGGCCGATGACTGGTGCGATAGCCTTTGCTTCTGACTTGGTAATCCGCAGGTCTTTGATTTTTCCATCATCGCCTTTCACATCCTTCGGCTTGAGAACCAGAAAGAGCGCTTCGGGCAGGGCGAACATTGCCATTGCGAGTGTGATGAAGCCAAAGCCTGATTGCAGATCCATGATACCCATGGTGAAACGCGGCAGGTTGAACAAGGCACCTTCGCCGACTGTGGCCATGATCAAACCCAGCAGGGTCATGATGACCGCTTTGGCCACCTGGCCCGTGCCCGCAAAGGCTGCAATCGCAGACAAGCCAACGACCATAAGTGCGAAGTATTCAGCGGAGTGGAAAAGCAAGGCCACGGAGGATAGCGCAGGGGCGAAAACCATCAAAAGGACCGCACCCAAAGTTCCACCTGCAAAACTTGCGATGGCTGCGATGGTCAGGGCTTTGCCCGCTTTGCCCTGTCGGGCCATTGGATAGCCGTCAAAGCTGGAGGCCACAGTGCCGGCGACCCCCGGCGCGTTGAGCAGGATCGAAGAAGTCGAGCCGCCGAAGATGGCGCCATAGTAGACACCGGCCAACAGGATCAGCGCGGCTGAAGGGTCACCCATGGAGATCGCAACCGGGATCATGATGGCGATGATTGACATCGGGCCCAGGCCCGGCAGCATTCCGATGAATGTACCGATCAGACATCCTGCAATAACCATCAGCAGGTTCTGAATTGAGAATGCCGTTTGCAGGCCGATCAGAAGTCCTTCAAGCATGTCAGCCTCCGAAAATGCCCGGCAGAGGGCGCATGTAGATGCCAAGAACTTCCTGGACCAGATACCAGACGGCACCGGTTGCAATGAATGCGACGGGCAACATGACGTGCCACTTACGTTCACCCAGGATGAAGGATCCCAGGATCAGAAAAGCCGAGGTCGAGATCAGAAAACCAACAGGGCGCAGGCAAAGCGCGTAGATCACCATCAGGGCGAGAAGCATGAGCGCTTGATCAAGGTGGTACTCACCCAACCGCCGGTAATCGATATCGGCTTCCTTGGGTTCCGCTTTTTCAAAACCCAGCAGAATGATCGTGGTGGTGATGATACCCAGAACCGACAGCACTTTTGGGAAGGTGCTTGGCCAGATCGGGTTTCTCTGCATGAAAGGGGGAAGGCTGCCGTCCATCGTGAACCAAGCGGCGTAGCCATATGTTAAACACACACCCAGAAGAACGAGCGCGATCCAGCGATCCAGCGCCATAAGGCCCCCTCCTTTTTTCTTAATGTTGGGGATGGCAGAGCGGGTGCCCGCTCTGCCAGTCGTGATTTTAGAGGAAGCCCAGCTTTTTCATCAGATCGCCGATCTGCTGTTCCTGCTGCTCCAGGAATGACTGGAAGTCCTCGCCAGAATTGTGGATGTTCACCCAGCCGTTACGCGCACGAACCTCTTCCCATTCAGGTGTATCGTACATTTTGGCGATAGCGGCCTGATAGGCGGCGAGCTTGTCTTCTGGCAGACCGGGAGCCGCAAAGAAACCACGCCAGTTCACAAAAGTGGTGTCGATGCCTTGTTCCTTCATTGTCATCGCATCCGGGGCCGCATCAACGCGTTCTTCCGATGTCACGCCAATGATCTTGACCTCTCCAGCGTTTGCCAGATCAACGGCTTCTGAGAATCCAGTGGACAGTGCTGCGATCTCACCCGACAGCAGGGCTGCCATTGCTTTACCGCCCGCGTCATACGGGATGTATTTCACCCCTAGTGCGTCCTTGCCCGCGGCTTCCATCACCATCGCTGCCACCAAGTGATCCATACCGCCGGGAACCGAACCGCCACCAATCGCTGTTCCGCCCGGATCAGCGTCAAAGGCGGCAAGCAGATCATCCATCGAGTTGATGGGGCTGTCTTTGCCCACAACGATCGCGGCATAGTCACCGATGGTGCCCGAAACCAAAGTCAGGTCGCGGAAGTTATGCGGGAACACGCCGGTCAAAGAACGGATCACGATGGGGGTGGAATTCACCATCAGCGTGCCGTGGTTGCTGTCTGCGTTTTCGATCAGATAGCCGATGGCTTTGCCGCCGCCACCACCCGACATGTTCTCGTAAGATGCCGTGCCCACCAAGCCGGCGTTGGTCAACGCTTCGCCGGTACCACGTGCAGTACCGTCCCAGCCACCGCCTGCGCCGCCTGGAATCAGAAAGTGGATGCTGTCCACAACCTGATGGCCATCAGCTAAAGCCGGCCCTGTCAGGCCAATTGCGGCCACAGCTGCGATCAGGGCGCGGCGGCCCAGTGTGAATGTCGTCATGATGTCCTCCCATTTGACAACCGGCCGCGTCGCGGCTCAGATTGGATGGAACAAAATCACATCAACCTGACATCAACCTGTCACGCCTGAAAATAGTGCCAAGGCCTCATGAAATTCTTGCTTGTTGAAGACAATCCAGACCTTGCTAACGCGATCTGTTCTCGGATGAGATTGGACGGACATGTTGTTGATCACGCGGCAAATTTGGATGACGCGACAGGCTTTGTAGAAACCCAGGACTATGACCTGATCCTGCTGGATATCATGCTGCCGGACGGGGATGGGCGTGACTTTCTGAAACGGCATCGCGCGGGCAATCGGGATACCCCTGTCATAGTTCTGACGGCCCGCAGTCAGGTATCGGATCGAATCGGATCTTTGGACCTGGGGGCGGATGACTATGTGACAAAGCCCTTCGACCATGCCGAACTTGAAGCCCGCTGCCGGGCCGTTTTGCGACGAAAATCCGGGAACGCAAGAACAAGGATCGAAGTGGGGGGCATCGTGTTCGATCCGCTGGCAGGCTACCTGACCGTAGGCGACCAGACCGTTTCCCTGCGCAACCGGGAACTGCGGTTGCTGGAGTTGTTTATCAATGCGCCCGGTCAGGTGTTTTCCAAGCAAAAACTGACAGATCGACTGTTTTCTTATGACGACATGGTGTCAGACAATGCGATTGAGGTCTACGTGGCCCGCCTGCGCAAACATCTTGAGCCATCTGACCTGAAGATCACGACACTTCGCGGTCTGGGATACAGGCTGGACCATGCCTCTTGAGCCGAATGTCTCAGGATCACTGCGGAACAGACTGGTTCTGACACTCATCGGGGGTGCTGCTCTTCTTGCGTTTTTACTGTTTGTTGCCGTCCGCAACTATGCTGCGCAGGTCGCGCAACAAGGGCAGGACAATATTCTGGGTGCTTCGGTGACCTCTATTCTTGACGCGGCGGCCCTGCGTGAAGGCGAGCTTGAGGTTGATATTCCTTACGCCGCTTTTGCAATGCTCAGCACGCCTGCCGACGACCGGGTGTTTTATGCGATTTTTCAGGACGGTGAATTCCTTTCTGGGTACGAAGACCTGTCACCGTTGGCGCAGCGGGATAGCAGGTGGCAGTTTCAATCCAGCACAATTCGAGGTGAAACCATCCGTCAGGTCAGCGCCAGCCGAA
This sequence comes from Ruegeria sp. BHSB064, assembly GCF_059613205.1. Classification (NCBI taxonomy): domain Bacteria; kingdom Pseudomonadati; phylum Pseudomonadota; class Alphaproteobacteria; order Rhodobacterales; family Roseobacteraceae; genus Ruegeria; species Ruegeria sp. BHSB064. The sequence continues at coordinate 38,279 of NZ_JBXWSB010000025.1, read as the reverse complement.
CTTTGGTTGGATTAGAAAAACAGACTGTTATCGAAATCGTGCTGGGGCAAACACAGGATGCGCTGGCAGAAACTCTGGACCAGATCTCACGCAACGCGGCGGTCCTCGGGATTGGTTTTTTTGCCCTTGCGGCCGCCTTATCCTTTTGGGCCACATCTTCGACCATTGGTCAGCTGAACAGGTTGACGACCTCTGTCACCCGCCGGGGGCCGCAGGACCTTAGCCCCTTCAGGAAACCCGTGCCCCGTGAAATGGCACCTTTGGTGGCCTCACTGAACTCTTTGATGGGTCGGCTGGATCAGTCCCTGAGCCAATCCGAAGACTTCATCGCCGAGGCGGCCCACCGCGTGCGGACGCCGCTGGCTACGGTCCGGTCTTATGCTGATGCCACGTTACAAAGGGTGGAAAAGGAAGAGAACCGCGAGGCTTTGCGTTCGATGGTGCGCGCCATTGACGAAAGCTCTCGGGCCGCAGGGCAGTTGCTGGATCACGCGATGATCACGTTTCGAGCGGATCATCTGGAACGGGAAGAGATCGACCTTGTCGCCCTGATCAATGATCTGGTGCAACGTTTGACACCAATTGCCGAAATGAAGGACCTGTCCCTGTCCTTGGATGGCGATCCTCAGGTTCTGTACTCGGGTGATCCCATCCTCATCCAGAATGCAGTACGCAACATGATCGACAATGCCCTGAAATATGCTCCGCCTGACAGTGCGGTCCGCATTGAAGTGTCTTCAGGCCCGCATGTTCAGATCCGTGTTAAAGACCGTGGACCCGGGTTCCCGCCAAACGAAATTGATACCCTGACACGCCGGTTCGAGCGCGGCAAAAACGCAAGCGGCACCATCGGGTCCGGGTTGGGACTGACAATCGTGCAGGATGTTGCAACAGCCCATGGCGGCACGCTTGAATTGGCCAATCGGCAAGGGGGCGGCGCATGCGTTACCTTATCGCTCTGATTCTTTTCGTATTGCCAGCGGTTGGGTTGGCTCAAACTTGGGAAGACCGGCAAGTTTTTAATGCTGAAGCGGGCCAAACACGTCTGCGCGTGATCTCGAGCACGGATACCTTTTTGTTCGAGCCGTTGATTGCCGCTTTTGTCGCAGATAACCCCGGTATTTCGGTCGATTACATGGTGACAGGCACAGCTCATATTGACCGAATTGTCCGCGCGGCCCCTGAAGACTTTGATATCGTTATTTCCAGTGCAATGGACCTTCAGCTGAAACTGGCAAATGACGGATTTGGCCGGGCCATTGACGGCATTCAGTTGCCGGCTTGGGCGCAATGGCACCAAAGCCTGTTTGCCTTTACGTTCGAGCCTGCAACGATCGTGATCAATCGGGCCGCTTTCGAAGATGGCCCTTTACCCGAGACCCGCCAGCAGCTTATCGAAATTTTACGGGCCCGACCGGAAGATTTCTTTGGGCGGGTAGGGACCTATGACATCCGGCAATCCGGTCTGGGTTATTTGTTCGCCACGCAGGATGCGCGCGCATCTGAAACCTATTGGCGTCTGATGGAGGTCATGGGCGGGCTGGATGTTCGCTTGTATTGCTGTTCTGCCAACATGATTGATGATCTTGTTAGCGGAGAGATTGCCGTAGCCTATAACGTACTGGGCAGCTACGCCTCTGCCAGAGCGGGTGGTAAGGATGTTCTGGAGATCATCCAACCGTCAGATTTTCAAACCATCATGATGCGTACGGCATTGGTCATCGAGGGTACTCCAGAGACCGAAGCCGCTTCGTCTTTTGTTCGTCACCTTGTCGACAACCAGTCTGGCAGGGGCACGGGCGCTTTTTCGCTACCGCCTCTGGCACCGTATGACACAGAGACCGAACGTGAAGCGATTGGGTTGGACCCCGCGCTGCTTACGTTTCTGGACAGGTTGAAACGCCGCAGATTCCTGGCGGAGTGGGAAAGCGCAGTGATCCAGAACTAGCGGCGTCTGCCTTACTCGCGGAAGGCACGATTGAAATAGTCGGCCATCGGTTTGACCAGATAAGACAACGGTGTACGCTCATCTGTTTTGATCAGCGCTTCCACCGGCATGCCGGGCAAAAGCTCTTGACCGTTCAAGCGATCAATCTGGCCGTCGTTCAGTTCGACTTCTGCGCGATAGAACGTAAACCCTGATTGTTCATCAGTGAAGGTATCCGCCGAAACATTGTAAACCTGCCCGTCCAATTCGGGCGTTTCACGCTGATTGAATGCAGGGAAACGCAACGCCACAGGCTGACCAACATGGAGCTGATCCACATGGATTGCATCCACGCGTGCGGCCACCAACAAAGGCGTATCCTGAGGAACCACATACATCATGGGCTCGCCCGGTTGTACGACCGACTGCAGAGCAAACACCTGACTTCCATACACTCTGCCGGTAACAGGGGCGCGAATGTCCAGGCGGGTCAAGCGCTCGGACAAGGACAATCTGCGTTCAGACAATTCCGCGACTTGTGCCTGCACATCCCGCAAAGTGCTAATCGCTTCTTCGCGACGGGTTGCGGTAAGTTCAACGATCTGGATCTCGGTCGAGGCGATCTGACCTCTCAGACGCGCGACAGCAGCCTCCAGCCGACCAATCTCGCCGCTCAGGCTTGCCTCTTCCCGTTGCAAGGCAAGCACGCGGCTGGTTTGTGTCAGACCGCGATCCAGCAGGCTTTGCTGATCTTCAAGCTCATCTTCGATCAACTCAACCTGACGCCGCAACGACACCAGTTGAGCTTGCGTGCCTTCAATCTCGCTTTCGATCTGCACGACTTGCTTGCGGAGTTGTTCGTCCTGCCGAGACAGCGTCTCAAGTCTGGCGTTGAATAGGTTTTGTTGCCCTGAAATCAGATCAGCACCAATGTCGAATTCCTGTTGTACGTCGCTCAGTCGGTTTGCGAGCTCAGCAGATGTCAGACCATCCCGTTCTGCTTCCAACCGGACGCGCCTGGCCAACAATTCGAACAGCTGTGCCTCGACAATTGTCTTTTCGGAGAACAGGAAGGTATCGTCCAGGCGCAACAGCATATCGCCAGCTGCAACCATATCACCGTCGCGCACAAAAATCTCGCCGACGACACCGCCATCCGGGTGTTCAACGACCTGACGGTTGCTTTGCACTTCGATCACGCCTGACGACACAATGGCTCCGGCCAATCGTGTCTTGACGGCCCAGTACCCCAATCCGCCGACCAGCAGGACAAGCGCGGAGAATCCGACAAACGCAGGGATTCTCATGCTCCAGATCTGCGCTGGTTTCTTAGTCGATCTTTTCGCCATCATTCACCTACGGGGCTGAGCTTGCGTTTAATTGCGCCAGCGTTCTGCACCATTGCGCTCAGGACTTCATCGCGGCTGCCCGATTTGACCACCTGTCCTTTTTCAACAACCGCCAGATCATCGCATTCTGAAATGGCCTGAGGCCGGTGCGTCATGATGATGGTCGACTTGCCAGCAGCCTTGAGGCCCCGTACCGCCGCGTTCAGCGCGTCGGTCCCATCCGCATCCAGGGCCGAGTTCGGCTCATCCAGAATTAGAAGAACGGGGTCTCCGTAAAGTGCGCGCGCAAGAGCGATCCGTTGTTTTTGACCGCCAGACAACTGGCTGTCATTGCCCTCCAGGAAAGTGCCGTATCCTTTTTCCAAAGACAGGATCAGTTCATGCGCGTTGGCTTTCTTGGCAGCTGCCACAACTGCGTCGGAATCCGGAGTTTCGGACATCCGGGCAATATTTTCGGCAACTGTTCCGTTGAACAGGGTCACCTGCTGCGGCAAATAACCTATGTGGCTGCCAAGATCGTTGGGGTTGTATTGATCCAAAGTGGCGCCGCCCAACCTGATTTCTCCGGCCGCTGGCCGCCAAAGGCCCAACAATGCCTTGGCCAATGTTGTCTTTCCTGACCCGCTTTTCCCAATAACGCCCAGGGCTTTGCCGGGCTCCAACTTTAGGTTCACGTTCCGCAATGTCGGCGTTGAGGCACCCGGTGGAATTACAGTCAGGGATTTAGCCTCAAGTTGCGCTTTTGGCACGGGCAGTCGAATGCGTTCTTCTTCCGGTGGGGTATGATCAAGGAATCGGTTCAATGAGACCCACGCTGTTCGGGCACGCTCAACAACGCCCCACTGACCAACGGCTTGCTCAACAGGGGCCAGAGCACGCCCCAGCAAGATTGAGCCGGCAATCATCGCACCCGGAGTCATTTCGTTTTGCAGGACAAGCCACGCGCCCAATGCCAGCATGGCTGATTGAAGAAACAGCCGTAACGATTTGGTAAGAGACGTAAAACTACCAGTCCAGTCACTGGCCGCAATAGACTGACGCAGAGCGTCCGAGCGCTGGTTCAACCACCGTTTTGTGACGTCTGCCTGCATCCCTTGCGACCGCACAACCTCTGCCGCCTGTCTGGCATGTTCAGAAAAAGCGTTGGCCCGCGCGGTAGCCGATTGAGCTTCGGCCACTTTCCGGCTGGTCATTGCCTGATTGAGCAGTGCGATTACCACAAGCAGGACGCCGCTGACCACGGCCAACCAGCCAAGCAGTGGATGAAACAGAAAAATCGCGCCCAAAAAAACTGGCGTCCAGGGAATGTCCATGACAGCCAGCAGAACCGGTGAAGAGCACAGGTTTCGAATGGATTCGAGATCGCGCAGCGCTGTTGCGGGGGCAGAACGCACCTGTGGAACAAGGGATCGACGCATCGTGGCTTCGAACACACGCTCGTCCAACTGCGATTGAAAACGTGCGCCAAAGCGCGCAACGATGCGGCCCCGCGCAAAATCGAGCATCGCCATAAGTGCGTAAAGCATGGCCACCAGCAAGAAAAGCGCGGTCAGAGTCTCGACCGCACGCGAGCTCAGAACCCGGTCATATACTTGCAGCATGAACAAAGGACCGGTCAGCATCAGCAAATTAACGAAGATGCTGAACAGAAACGCCAGCGCAAGAAACGCGACGCCTTGGTTCCGCACGTTGCGCAGTTCATGGCGCGGAGGCGCGGAAAGGCGGTGTTCAGATTTCACTGTTTTCGATCCCCATCAATCCAGCAAGCATCGCCGCATTTAGAAAACTAGTTCAGCCTTGCCAAGTTTGCACATGTTTTTTGAGCAAGAAACCGCAAGCCGACGGTAAAAAAAGCGTCATTCAGCCTTTGTTCGAAATTTACGCAAAATAGACCCGCGCCAAAATGTGGTCGATGTTTCGAAAGGTGTGGCATGAGTCGCGCAATTCTAAGCTCAAAGGTGTTCTGCCGAGTTATTCTCGGGGCTTTGTCCATTTCACAATGAGATTTGCGGCAATGGGTGCGCCAATTATGACCAACACGATCCGCGTCAGGTGGTGGGTAATAACAAAGCCCAGATCGGCACCTGACACGATAGCCAGAACAGTCATCTCGGCTTGGCCGCCGGGAGCGAAAGCCAAAAAGGCCTCGACAGGGTGCCCCAGCCCCAGCGTTGTAACTATTGCTGTGAAGACTGCCGCCAGAATGGCAAGAACGAAGACGTAAGTAACACCGGCCGCCACAACACGACGCAGTTCGGTCCATGTGACCCCCACAAATTTAACTCCGATTGCACAGCCAATGAAGAATTGTGCGGCCAATATGGCTTCTCGAGGTGGGCGGGTATGAATGAAGTCACCCAGGGATAGCGCTGCCGTCAAAATCATGGGCCCCAAGATGGATGCGCCGAAAAGCCCAATACGCTCGCCACCTTTCCATCCAACCAAAGCTGCGACCACCATGAGCATCAGTTCGTGCACCGGAAGGTCACGTGCAGGCTGTCCGATCGGGTTCGTCAGATCTGCGTCGTAGAACAACGTCAGGATTATCGGGGCGAGGGTTACAATGATAAGGACACGCGTTCCGTGAATAAGCGACAGGGTGCGAGGGTTGGCACCAGCTTCGGTGCCGAAGATGATCATGTCCTGAAGACCGCCAGGCATCGCGGCATAGAACGCGGTTTTCGCGTCGAAACCCCAAACCTTGCGGAAAAACGGAACACCGATCAACGCGATGAGCAAGATAAAGAATGGAACCAGCAGGATCGAAGAAGCCATTTTGGGCAGTTGGGCAAAGAGGGCAGGTGTAATCGAGGCCCCAACCGCAACACCCAGTATCGTTCGTGCGGCCACCGAAATCTGCCCAAACCCTTCCATGGGGGCATGAGCCAAAGCTGCTATCAGACAAGCACTCATCGGTCCAAACAAGAAGGGCAGGGGCAGGCTTAGCATCCAAAACGCACCTGTACCCAGAACCGCAAGGCCGAACGTTACAGCCCGCTTGGTCATGAGGGAAGGTGGATTTGCCAGGATGCGCAAGATGCAGGTTCCGTTGTCGTTGACTCGCTGTGTATCCAAATGTATACAAGTGAACGCAAGGAAGCAATAGAGCCCGCGATGACAATCCAAGACGCCGCCTTACAGCCTGGTCCTCAAGGCAATTCCACGTATCAGCGCCTGCTGGAAGAGATTCGCGAAGGCATTCTTCTGCCCGGCGACCGCCTGCGCGAGATAGATTTGTCCGAGCGGTTGGGCGTCAGCCGTACTCCGGTGCGCGAGGCGATCCGGCAGTTGGAGGCCGACGGGCTGGTCACGCACGTTCCGCGGCAAGGCGCGACTGTTCGCAGTTTGGACTACGCCGAAGTTATGGAACTGTATGAAATGCGCGCCGTGCTGGAAGGCACCGCCGCGCGGCTGGCGGCCCGTGCGGCGTCAGATGTCGAGTTGGACGAGCTGGACCTCTTGAACGATCGGCTGGCCGAAGCGGGTACTGGCCCTGACGCGGCCCAAATCAACAGGGTCTTTCATGCAACCCTTCTGGATGCGTCCAAGAACCGGTTTTTGGCAAAATCCATGCTCTCTTTGCAAAAGGCGCTGTTGATCCTCGGACCATCACAGTTGCTGGATGGCGACCGTGCCGTGGCAGCAGTGGCAGAGCACCGGCGTATCATGGCCGCTTTAAAGGCCCGCGATGGCGCAGCGGCCGAGACAGAGATGAGGGCGCATATTCAGGCTGCGCAGCGGATGCGAATCCGAGCGTTGCAGAACCGCGACCGCTCAATCGACGAAGATCAGTAGGTAGACAGGATATGGCCACCCAGAAGGAAGCTTACGATATCGTTGTGATCGGGGGCGGTAACGCAGCCCTTTGCGCCGCAATGACAGCCGCCGAGGCCGGCGCCCGCGTTCTGATCCTTGAGACGGCGCCAAAACCTTATCGCGGCGGAAACTCGCGCCACACCCGCAACTTTCGCTGCATGCACAAGGCACCCTTGGGGCCATTGGTCGAGGAGTATAGCGAAGACGAATACCTCTCGGATCTGCTGAAAGTCACCGGCGGCAAAACCGACGAACATCTGGCGCGTCTCGCAATTCGTACCTCCGAGGAATGCTTGCCCTGGATGGAAGAGCACGGGGTTCGCTTTCAGCCATCTTTGTCGGGAACTTTATCTTTGGCGCGGACCAATGCGTTCTTTATGGGGGGCGGTAAGTCTCTGGTGAACGCGTACTACCGGACAGCGGCAAGTCTGGGCGTTGACGTGCTGTATGAGGCCGCCGTGTCGCATTTGGAACTGAATGCCGATAAGGTCGAATGGGTAGATTATACCTATGAAGGTCAGTCTCATCGCATCACTCCAAAGGCCGTCATTGTTGCCTCAGGCGGGTTTCAGGCCGACACCGATTGGCTGACCCGCGCATGGGGAGAGCCCGCAAAGAACTTCCTGATCAGAGGGACTCCGTATAACCGAGGCGTTGTTTTGGCCGATCTTCTGGATCAAGGTGTCGAAAGCGTCGGGGATCCTACACAGTGCCACGCCGTTGCCATTGATGGGCGTGCGCCGAAGTTTGACGGTGGCATCGTTACCCGACTGGACTGTGTTCCGTTTTCTATCGTCGTGAACAAGAACGCCGAACGGTTTTACGATGAAGGTGAGGACGTTTGGCCCAAGCGCTATGCGATCTGGGGTCGTCTGGTCGCGGCACAACCGGACCAGGTAGGCTATGTTATCATTGACGCGAAGTCGCTGAACTTATTCATGCCGTCTGTTTTTCCGCCGCTGAAGGCAGACAGTTTGGAAGAACTGGCCAGGGTAATGAGCCTTCCGGCAGATAAGCTGACGGCAACAGTTGGCGAGTTCAACGCAGCCTGCGGCGATACCAGCGGCTTTCATCCGACTGAATTGGACGGAGTGGCGACCTCGGGCTTGACCCCGCCCAAGACCAACTGGGCCCGTCCAATCACCGAACCGCCCTTCTACGGTTACTCGCTGCGCACGGGCGTGACCTTCACCTATCTTGGGCTGAAAGTCGACGATACAGCGCAGTGCTCGACCCCAAATGGCAAGATCAAAAATCTTTGGGCGGCAGGGGAAACCATGGCCGGATCTATTTTGGGGCAGGGGTATCTGGCAGGGTTTGGGATGACCATCGGAACCGTTTTTGGACGCATCGCAGGACGTGAGGCCGCCGCTTATGCAAACTGAACTGATACAGGAAGCCCGTCGGCAGGCCGAAATCTGCAATGCCTGCCGGTATTGCGAAGGGTATTGTTCGGTCTTTCCGTCACTTCACGCAGAACGCGCGTTCTCGGACGGAAACATTACCCAACTTGCCAACCTTTGCCACAATTGCAGGGGCTGCTATTACGCGTGCCAGTACACAGCTCCTCACGAGTTCGACCTGAACCTGCCCAAGGCCTTGGCCGAAGTGCGGCGGGACAGTTGGGAAAGCTTTGCATGGCCACAGCCGCTGGCGCGCCGGTTCCATACGCATGGCGGAGTTATCGCCTTGGCACTTGTGATTGGATTTGCCCTGCTGTTTTGGGCCATCCGCGCTATCGGGTCCAGCGGAGGCGAGGGGTTCTACGCCGTCCTGTCTCATAACGCGATGGTCGCGATCTTTGCGCCCGCGTTCCTGCTACCTCTGTTCACCATAGCCATCAGCCTCCGGCGCTATTGGGCCGAGGTCGGTGGCAAACCGATCCGGATGTCTGATCTGACGGCTGCTTTCAAACGTGCGGGCAAGATGCAGGATTTGGCAGCAGGCCATGGTGAGGGATGCAATTTCGAGGATGAAGACCGGTTTAGTCAGGGTCGACGGCACGTTCACCACGCCATCATGTATGGGTTTCTGCTGTGCTTTGCATCGACCTCGGTCGCGACGGTCATGCATTACGGTTTTGGTCTGCACGCGCCGTATGGGTTCTGGTCGTTGCCGAAACTGTTTGGGATTTCCGGCGGGTTTCTTCTGACGCTCGGGTGTGGCGCAATGGTGCTTCTCAAGCAAAAATCTGACCGAGATCTCGGAGACCCATCGGCTTGGGGAGGTGATGTTGCGTTTATCCTACTGCTTGGTTTTGTCGGGTTCAGCGGGCTTGCTCTCTATGCTCTTGGCTCAACGTCTCTAATGCCCCAGCTGCTCGCGATCCATCTGGGTTCAGTCCTGACATTCTTCCTGCTGACGCCATACACCAAAATGGCGCATGGGTTCTATCGTCTCGCAGCACTTGTACGGGATGCGCAAAGGAAGCGGGGTGCATAGCTTCAATCTTACGGCTCAATGACACCGTAGCTTAACGCGCGCGATACTGCATGCGCTCTGTTGCGCGCATTCAAGCGCCTAGCCGCATTCTTGATGTGCAGTTCGACTGTTTTGTCTGAAACGGACAGCTTGAAAGCGATTTCCTTGTTGGTCAAACCAGCGGCAACCCACAGCAAACACTCCTTCTCGCGGGAAGAAAGTGGAAAAAACTGCCGCATCATATCGCCTTCTTGCACCCGGGAATGAAACAGCATGGCGATGCTTTCAATCAGCGGGGTCGCACGGGCAACAATCTTGTCTCCTTCTTTGTCGCTTTCAGCGTCAAAGCAAACGCCTGTCCCGCCCAGTTTCCAGTTCGACGCATCCCGAACAGGAACAGTAATTCCATAGGCCATTCCAAACTCTTTCATGGAGTTCAGAAAGAAATCCGATTTTTCGGTCTGGTACTTTTTTGCCCGGGGATCTCGCCACGAGATCGGTCGGTAATCTTCGGTCAATGCATATTGATCAAATGGGTCGTGATCAATGTAACCTTCGTCAAGGTACAGCTTGTTGAACTCTTCGACATGAGACGACATCGCGACAACCTCGGATGCAATCGAACGGCCAACGGTCTTTGGGAAAAAGCCATAAACCGCACTTTTTACTCCGAGTTGAGACAAAGCGTCGGAATAGTGCGACCAAGCGAGATCAACAGTTGCTGCATTGGACAGCTTTTCAGAAAACTCAAGAAGATTACTTGTTCTTTCTTTATCGATGTAAGTAATTCTTTTCATTTTGCACTTAACAAATGCCACTCACCAATGCTGTTCATCTTGACGTCGAAATGATCGGTCCGTCAAGTTATTTAAATCAAAGGGAAATCGCTGGGATTGTTGGCTCGTTTCTGGGCGTGACAATGGTGAGGTGCTTCTAATTCCTGTCTCCGCTGAAAAGGCGGCGAAGAGTGCAAAATACCTTCAGTTGTTCAAAACCTGGCAGAACGTCAACTACCGCATTGTTTCTTTGTCTTGCTTTCAAAGTTCAGCAAAATCATAGATAAGGCTGCCATATCCAGAAATCCTTCGAATCCAGCCTTTTTTCGAAGCCTTTCCGCTTCGACTTGGTCTCCTTTTGCACCGGCCATAACTATGGCAAAAATTTCCTGATCAAGATCGGTTTTGGCCAGTTCGTATTGACATGTGCAGAACCCTTTGGAACTTGCCCCCATGCTTAGGCAAAAATCAACAAAAGCAGATTTGTCGCGGTCCCCCCAACACCCGGCAAGCACTAAAGCTACGGATGGAATGGCCATAAAACTAACGATTTTCATAGTTATCCTCGCTTGTCCAAGCGTACTTCAATCAAAAGCCTCACTTCTGGTAAACAACGGCTTCTGCGCAGTTTTCCTCACCCATCCGACAGCTTATGTCTTCTAGGTGAACCTCGAATGAGGCTTCGCAGGCTTGTTTTGGGAACTCCACAGACAACGTGCTTTTCCCGCTTGGCAGGTCGGCGTAGCGCACATGATCCGAACTGGAATACGCGTTACCTGGACCACCTGTCCACTTATCCTTGAAAATATCGTACTTAGGTTCCTGTGCCGCCAAAGGGTCCATTACAGTGACCTCAAAGCCCAGGTGGTGAATGATTTCTGAATTGCCGTTTTCCAGCGCAAATCGCACCACGCAGTTCTCCATGCTCATTCCCAAAAAAGAGCTACTGCCTTTCACTGAACCGATATACCGCAATGAGATTTCCTTTGGCTTACAAGCGGCTAGAAAAATGAATGATAAGAGTAACGCGAGGCCGAATTTCGTCCGAGCGCCAAATATTCGGCACCGGCTCCTTTTCATAAAGCTGTTCACTATGTTGATCCTCAATGCTATTGGCTGAAGCAATGTCCCCAAAAAAACGGAAATTATCGGCTCGCAAGTTCAGAAAAACCCTACTGTACACTTGTTAGGCAGGGCAGGGCTGCTTTTAGCGCGTCATGTTTGACAACACGCCCTTTGTGCGGATTTGACTAAAGATGATGAAGATCGGCACAATGATGCCTATCGCCGCGACATACTGCAAAAATGTGAACCAAATTCCGAAGCCGACAGTCGACCGCCGAACGTTGACAAACCCAGCACCGGCAACCAGCGCGACAGTGGCAATCTTCAGGACCAAAGCATTTGAGGGGTCGTAGGATTCATAGTTCGGGTCGCTCATTACAGCTCCGAACAATAGTGTTCCTAGGCTGAGGACAACCAAAACGAACGTCCAATTAAAAACCATGTTAAAACCATAGATTTCCCTGGCTTTTTTGGCTTGGTTCATCAGAACGAAGATTGAGCCCAATACAAAGGCAATAACTAGTAAAACATTAAAAGCTTCCATAAAGCCTATTTTCCTTTCGATTTCTTACGCGAAACCTTGCACTTAGGTGCCGCTGCACATTCGATTGAATGCTGAGATCAAAATCGCGCAAACGACAAAGGCGAAGAATATAGGAATTTCCCTAGGTTGGTTCGCAACCTTCTAGACTATTGCCCAAAACAAACCTCCGCCTAATCACGGCTCTGGATCGGCAAACCTTAGTTAGAGTCCCTTGGCGAAGCCTGAAAAAACCAGTGTCGGATCACCTTAATGGTGAGACTGCGGTTCCAACAAAATCAGCTACTTCGAGTTTTGAATTTTTGAGACTCCAGAATCCGCAATTTTCCAACCGAAAAATTAACAAGCAGTCCTTCATTCAACGCGCAGAGAATGACTGCAAAGAGCCCGAACAGTCGAGAGGTTACGGCAACACGCAAGTTGTTGTAACGCTCCTAAGGTCCGCTCTAAGTTCTATTTTAGATGCCTATTCTTGCAACTTTCGATGGCATCAGACAAGTAACCTCAATGTTACTGCGCGCGGTCGCACGTAGAATGGTCATTGGTATCCTGAACCGCAAAACGCGTGCGACGCAGACTACAAATTGTGTAGTAAAGAACCTCTTCGCGGTGCTTGCTGCTGTGACCATTCTTTGGACCCAAAAATGACGACGCGCTGGTAGCGAGCGATTATATCATTGACATGCACCGAAGAGATCATGTGGGTGTCGAACTCAATGATTTTTGACGCCCATCTACGGCTCGTTGAGAACGCCACCGTCTTGTGTGACGGGCTCGATTTTTGTTCGATTTTGTCTACTCAGCACGGCTGGTAGACCAAACCCTGACCGGGGTCGCGCGCCCACGGATCGGTTCGAATTCTCCGCTCGTCAAATCCGGTGCGATATCCGCGGGCTCGACCCCCGTGTCCCGGACCGCTTGGATCAGAGCGTCGCTGGTGACCAGAGTTGTTTTCAGCCTGCGTGTCAGCTCTTCCAGACGGTTGGCGACGTTCACGGTATCACCCAGAACCGTGTATTCCAGCCGTTGCGCGTCACCGATATTGCCGACGACGACCTCGCCGAAATGAAGACCGATCCCGACGCCGATCGGTTCCTGCCCTGCGGCATCGCGGGCATGGTTCCAGTCATTGATGTCTTCGATCATCCGGGTTGCGCAGGTCAGCGCCAGCGCCGCATCGTCCGCCTTTGGGTCTGGAGTACCAAAATGCACCATGATCGCGTCGCCGATATACTTGTCGATGGTCCCGCCATGCGCAATCGCCTGGCGGGCCAGACGCCCATGAAACGCGCGCAGCAGGTCCAAGAGTTCAACCGGGGCCAACTGTTCAGAGATTTCAGTGAAGCCCTTCATATCTGCGAACAACACGGCGACCGGTTGTAGCTTGGGTTGATCAAGCGCCTGTGCGTTTTGGGCCAGCTCATTCACGATGTTCGGAGAGAAGTAACGCGACAGGGCCGCGCGTTCCCGTTCGACGGCCACCTGTCGGCGCACCAGATTGCGCGACCGCCAGACTGCAAGGGTCAGGATCAGAGTAACAGCGCTCAGGAAGACGATCTGATTCACCCAGCGCGCCACTCCCACCGCTGCCGGGTCCAAAACCAGGTCCAAAGCGGCCTCAAGCCCCAGCCCTGCGTCCAACACATCACGCGACAGGAACAACACCGTGTCGGGGCGGCGGATTACCCAGAAATACCCCACGCTCCAACACAGAATGGCCGCGACTCCGGCCCAGATGACAAGAACGGGCCGGTAGCTGAGCGACATATAGGCCAGGAAGATACCAAGGTACAAAAACCCCGGTCCACGCAGGTTCATCTGTGGCGACCAGCCATCCAGACCATAGGGGTTCGGTACAATGAGGATGTAACTCAGCAGCCCTGCGTCCAGAAACAAGCACAACGCATACGGCAGGCTGCTGCCATAGCCCCGGCGCGCGATCAGCAGCGGAACGATGCCCGACAGCAGAAAGGTCAGAATGACCCCAAGATACAGCACCGACCGTTCGGTTGGCAGAGCCACCGCCACCCAGATCGCCATCAGGGCCAGCACCGACGCTCGGCCCCGGACCATAAAGGTCAGGTTCGCGCGCTCTTCACGCGCGAAGGCGGAATGCTGCGGGTCGGCCATCTCGGGCTTCAAACAGACGGTGCCGATTGATTCATTGTGCCTCGGCGACCTGATAGGTGCCGACTGTTCGAACATAGAGAACGCAGCCCGCATCACCTTCGCAGGACAGGGTGTGGGCAACCACGCCATCCGAACCGAAATAGCTGCCCGGCTCCAACGTAGTAGGTGCGGACAAATCCCCGGCTTCATGCGCAATATCGCCCTGGATCACCACGGCTTTCAGCTCATCCACCCCGGTCTGCAATTCGGCAGAGTATCCGGCGGGCAAACGCAGAAACGTGCCGTTCAATGCTCCGGCCTCGGGCGTGCCCCACAGGAAAGCGACTTCGGGGGCAGCGCCTTCGCCGGTATGCTGCAGCCATGTCAAATCGGAAGGGTCGAGCCACACAAGGTTGCGGGCCTCGACATTTATCGGGCGCTCGTTGTTGTCGAACGCTTCGTCCGAGGGCTGCACCAGATAGGGGCCGGACAGGATTTCCAGAAAGGCAAACCCACCGCCCGAGCCGACCGAGGTGACATGCACCTCACCCGCAGGCTGGATCCAGAACGAACCCGGTCCCATCCATAGATCGGCGGCGTCAGGATCATCATTATGTACCGTGCCTTCGATCACCACGCCGCGATAGGTGATGTTGTGGATATGCGGCGGCGAGCGAAAGCCACTTGCGAAGGAGATCAGCGCTCCGCTGGCGTTGTCTTCACGGATGTTTCCCCACAGCACACCGGCCTGCGGGCTGGCATCACCTCGGGCTGGGTTCAGGTGGATGAAATCCACATCAGCGCGTTTGACCACCTCGACGGTGGCCTCAGAAAAGGCCGGATTGGCGAGGAAACCAACGCCAAGCACCAGCGTTGAGAGGAACGTTCGGATGGTCATGATATCTCCTGTCCGTGCAAGATGCCCATCCGCGTGGGGGATGGATTGGCGTAAGGTAGGGCTCCGGTCAGTGCGGATAATCCTCTTGTTTACGGCTTCACAATTCCCTAATTCGGGATAATGGACTTCGATTTGAAATCTCTGGAACTGTTTGTGCGTGTTGCCCAGTTGGAGGCGATCGGCAAAGCGGGCACCGAACTTGGTCTGTCGCGCACCGCCGCCTCGCAGCGCATTCAGGACCTTGAGGCCGCTGTCGGCACCCAGTTACTGCACCGCACTACCCGGTCTGTCTCGCTATCCGGGGATGGAGAGGCGTTTCTGATCCATGCCAAGCGCATCCTTCAGGATGTTGAGGACGCCTTGTCCGACCTGCAAAGCGACCCGCAGGCGATCAGCGGCACGTTGCGCGTGGCGGGGTCAGCCTCGTTCGGGCGCAAGTATCTGGCCCCGTTCGTGGCCGAGTTTCTAGGTCTCTATCCGAAGCTCTCACTGCACTTGCATCTGAGCGATGCGCCGTTTGACATCGTGGACAATGGCTTTGATCTCGCCATCCGATTGGGAGACCTGGCGCCATCAACGTTGAAAGCCCGACGTATCGGGGAAAGTCCGCGTATCGCGGTTGCCGCCCCAGCCTATCTTGAACGGTTCGGCACCCCTCAGGTGCCTGCCGAACTGAAACAGCACAACTGCCTGATCCGTTCGGATCTGCGCAACTGGGTTACACGCGGGCCGGATGGCGGTATCGAAGAGGTCAAAGTATCCGGCAATTTCGCCACCAATCTGGCCGAAGCCGTGACCGAGGCCGCTCTGACCGGCGTCGGCATTGCACGCAAATGCCGGTGGGAGATTGACGAGCACCTTGCTTCCGGCGCTCTGGTGACGGTTCTGCCGGATCATATCGTGGTGCCCGAATGGGGCATCCACGCCGTCCGCTCGCCCTCACGCACACCACCCGCACGGGTCCGGGCCTTCACGGATTTCATTGCTCGGAAGTTCCAGCAGCTTCCGGCGCTGAATTGACGCGGTTTATGTGGCTGCCATGCCGCCTAAACATATAATAACGCAGAGCGCCCACCATGTTTTTGCGCAGGCGGCTCTGGCCCGCCCTCGTTTGCGCTGATAGCTTTCCAGGGGCAGGGACCTGTGTTGCATACTCCGAGGTCTGCTACGTACCCAAGGTAACCTGTGCCGCTATTAGCACTAGGATCAGTTAGCCGAACGGTAGGTTGCATCATTTGCAGCCCATTTTGAATTAGCGCGCAAGATTATCGTTGCGCACCACTCTTCGCGGGCTCAGATCACAGTTCTATGACGACCTTCCCGACCGCAGCTCCGTTTGTAAGGTGCGCATAAGCGGCACCGACGTCGACCCACCCAAACTTCTGGTCGTCAACAATGGGTCTGAGCGCGCCCGCATCTACCATGTCTGCCAACGTCCTCAGGATATCGCCATGGGTTTGTCGTCCGACGTTGTGCATCATCGGGATCAGCATGAAGACGACATGCAGAGACAGACCTTTGAAATGCGCTGGCGTCAAATCAAGCTCAACCATTGCAACCGTCGACGCGACATGGCCATTCAGCTTGGCCGCTTCGAACGAGTTCGTCATGTTCGGCCCGCCGACGCTGTCAAACACCACATCGAAGCCCGCACCGCCAGTGTGCTCGACCACGTAGTCCTCGACCTTTTGCGTTGTGAAATCCAAGGGCCGCGCGCCAAGCCCCTCGATCAGAGACATCTGATCGGCACCGCGACCTGTTGCGGAGACCGTTGCGCCCAGGTGGCGGGCGATTTGGACAGCGGTATGACCAACGCCACCGGTGCCACCCTGAACCAGTACGGTTTGCCCCTTGCCGACACCGGCACGGGTCAGCCCTTCGTAGGCGGTGATACCGACGAGTGGCAGCGCCGCGGCTTCGCGCATGCTCAGAGTTTTAGGTTTTTGAGCAATCAGGCGCGCATCTGCGTTGATGTACTCTGCCAGCGAGCCGGGCAGGTCCAGCAATCCACCGGCGCAGCCATAGACCTCATCACCCACCTCTAAATCTGTCACACCGTCACCCAAAGCGACAACTGTGCCAGCAAAGTCCATGCCCAAAACGGCAGGCAATGCGGGGGATAGAGGCAGCTCCGCGCCCATGGTTTGGATCATCGTGTCGACGGTGTTGACGCTGACGGCGGCCACTTTGACCACCACATGTCCGGGTGTTGCGACCGGGTCGGGCATTTCTGTCAGCTCGAACGGTGCGTCGGGTCCATAAGTCTTTAGAACCATTGCTTTCATTGGGATAGTCCTTTTCTGATATCATGCCAGCGGGCGCTGACGTAACCTTTCCTCGGGGGTTAGTTGATGTCCTGCACCTGCATCACCAGATCGCCCCATTTGCGCTGGTTTTCGATGTCATGTTCCAAACCTTGTTCATCCGCGATGGCGAACCGTTTGACAGCCGGGGTTTTGCTGGTGGCCTGATAGAGCCAGTAGGCTTCGGCCTTCAGCGCCTTATCAATGGGTTTGTCGATGGATTCATAGACCATCTGCTTGCAGGCATTGATCGACTCGGCCGGGAACTTCGCGATCCGTTCGGCCAGCGCAGTCACATACGGGCCGATCTCATCCGGCTCTAGCGCCTTGTTGATGGTACCCAGACGCTCTGCATCGTCCGCGTCATAGTCTTGTGCGCTCAGAATGATCTCAAGCGCTTTGCCAAGGCCGGTCTGGCGCGCCATGCGCGAGGCGCCGCCGCCACAGGGTAGGATGCCCATGCCAACCTCCATTTGCATGAACTTGTACTTTCCTCGCGCCGCAAAGCGCATGTCGAGCGCCAACGCCAATTCGTGACCGCCGCCGCGTGCAAACCCTTCCAGCTTTGCGATGGTGGCCTGTGGCACCGTGCTAATCCGCTCGCAGACCGCCTGCAGATCCAAAAGCTGTGCGTCCTCGCGAGATACGGCCTCAGTCGACATGTCCTTGAGCAGGTCGGTGTCGTAGTGGCAGACCCAGATTTCCGGATTGGCGGATTGAAAGATCACGACCTTGGTGTCGCGGTCCCGCTCTAGCCGCATGGCAAGACTGTTGAGGTCGGCCAGCATTTCCTGGCCTTGCACGTTCACAGAGCCAAAGTTAAACGTGATCGTGGCGACGCCGTTTTCGACAGCAACATCAAATGTTTGAAAATTCTCATACTTCATTAGACAGTCCTTTCTTGGGCCTCGACGCGATACGCGCGAGGGGGCGGGAGGAGGTAAAAGTGGAAGTGCTTGGCGCGATCGCGCCGCTTGGGTCAGCCGGTCTGGCTGATCAAGGTTCTGATGGTGGTCATGACATCCGCAGCATGCCCCTTGTCGAGCGCTGCGGCATGCGGATCGGCGAAGGCCGCACTGTCATTGTCGAAATAGGCACCTGACGCCTCTACAAACCGCGCGCCCAAGGCCGCGTCAATCAAGATGTCAGCGCCGATGTTCATATCGTTCCCTGCGAGGCCAAAGCCTTCTTTCACCATCTTTGATGCCAAAAGAGATCCGGGGTTTACGGCGACCATCACAGGTGCATTCGAAAGCGATTTGGCCCATTCGCGGGTCCAGATGGTGATCGCCAACTTGCTTTGGGCGTAGGCCTCCATATCCGCCAGAGGCACATTGCCCTGCATGGCCTTGAGGTTCACCGGTGCCTGAGCCGCCGATGACAGGTTCACGACACGCCCGTCGGCAGGAATGACCGGCAGCAGCAGTTTGGTCAGAAGATATGGTGCAAGCGTGTTCACCACAAAGCGGATGTCCTGACCATTTTCCAGCACGGTTTGCGGGGCTTTCAACACACCTGCATTGTTGATTAACACATCCAGTTTGTCATGTCTGGCCCGTACGCTTTCGGCGAGTTTTCGAACCGCGGAGAGATCGCTGAGATCAGCGGCATAGGTTTCGACATCGCCTCCGACGGAAGCAGCCGCGCTCTCCAATTTGGTTGCACTGCGTCCATGGAGGAGCACTTTTTGCCCATCGGCAGCCAGCTTCTTTGCGGTCAGCAGGCCAATGCCGTCGGTTGAACCTGTAATGAGAATAGTCTTGGTCATTGGTCTGTTCCTTTAAGAAAAGTCAGGCAGAACGGTATACGCCAAATGTTCGAGGGTTGTGTCGATGGGTGCTTGATTGAACCTCAGGTTCAGTGCGACGTGATTGACCCCGAGCGCCTCGATCTCGTGCAGATAACTGCGAAGGAACTCGGTGCCAGACTGAAACCCAAGATGGATTGGGGTTGGTGGTGCAGCGGGGTCGACAACAACATCGACATAGAGCGATTGCATGACAGGCTTATCCGGTTGACCCGCCGCCGTCACACGTCTGCGGTAATCCGCGATGACTTGACCCTGAGCCGCAGCATTGCGCGGATATGTCATCCAACCATCTCCGTTCTGCGCCACCCAATCGGGCGTTTGCTGGCTACCGCCGGTAATGAGCATCGGCAGGCGCGTTCCATGCGGTTTTGGCAACAGGTCGATCCCTCCAGACAATACGCCCTGCGCGTTCTCATGCGTGGGAAAGGCCGAAGCGACTGCGCGGATGTAGTCAAAGCTATCGCGGAAACGTGCCCCGCGATCGTCATAGCTCTGGTTCATCGACGGGTACTCCTCAGGCCGATCACCGGACGCAACGCCCAACAGCAACCGCCCGCCCGAGAGTACATCTGCGGTCGCCGCCGCCTTGGCCACATGAGCAGGGTGGCGTAAAGGAAGAATGACACTCGACGTTCCAAGCGCGATCCGGTCCGTCGCCGTTGCCAGCGCACCCAGATAGACAAATGGATCAAAAACCTGCCCGGGATCCCCAAAGCTTGGAACATTGAAGGGGACGTCGCGCAGCCAAAGTGACGCAAACCCAAGTTCTTCTGCCCTCTGAGCCGCCTTTAGATGTCCCCGCAGTTTCGGCTCTGCGCCGACTGTGTATGCTTCGAGCGGCAGCACAAGGCCGATGCTCAACCGCCCGGGACGGAACACCCGGTTGTAGGCCGCGTTGATCTGGGCAAACTCTGTAGGCTGCATTTTTTCCAACATCACGGGCTCTTTTAATAGCGCACCAATGTGCGGCTCTCGATGCTTTTGCGAATGGTGGAGATGCTTGGATCTTCGACCATATCGAGCGCGCTATGGGCAATCGACGGCAGCCTCCGATTGTCATAGATGTTGAAAACCGCCACTTCGCCCGGCGTCATCTTGGACTGGTAAATCCACTCATGGTTCGAGTTTGCCGCCAACCCCATGATTTGCCCTTTGCGGTTCGGATAGATCAGGTCCAGAAGCAGCCAATCAGACGGATCAACAGATGACGGGCGAACAAACCCAAGGGGTGCTATATTGATCGGATGCTCCACCGGGCGCCACACATTGACAAAGGCATAGCGGCCCCGCGCCCATTCAGCGGCGGTCTGAGCCCCCAACAAATCCACAAGGCGCTGCTCGGCCCCGTCCTTGCTGTAGTCACTATGAACGTTGCGAGCGGGCTTTCGCGTCGTATCGGGGTCATCCACTCGAACGGTGTGATCAAAAACCACAACCTCGCGCGCGCCCAACTTTTCCTGAAGCATCGCCGTCAACTCGGCATCATAGGCGTGTTTCCAGCTGTCACCCGAAAAGTTCTGGACCTGCGTTGTCAGCGACGTGAACTCTACGCCGTCAGACGCGAATGTGACTGACGTGGCCGTCGCCCGGATGTCTGTAAGCTCAACAGATTTTGGGGCCAGTTCGGGGGAAATCAGGTTACCTGCGATACCTCCTGCATCAAGCTCAAAGGCTTGCCGGTGGGGCTTGTGAACATGGTAGTTGACTGTGGCTGTCCGAGTCATTTGCGCCTCCTGCCTGAAGTCTGTTGCGTCGATGAAAGGCATTTAACCTCGATCCAATTGCAGATAAACACCATGATCATGGAATGATAATTCTGGAATCGAATATAATGGGCCTTGATACAGACGCGCTCCGGCTGTTTGTCAGCGCGGCGGAAATGTTGAACATCAGTGCGGCGGGGCGCTCATTGGGTATGGCTCCAGCCGTTTCCAGCGCAAAGCTGGCCAAGCTGGAGCAAGCTTTAAGTTCCGAGCTTTTGCACCGCACAACGCGCAAAGTCGCGCTATCGGTCGAAGGGGCCGATTTCCTACCCTTCGCCCGCGAGATCATCGCACAGGAAGAGGCAGCGCTAGCAGCCTTGGGCAAGCAGACGACAACGATCAAGGGTACACTGCGCTTCGCGGCGCCAAGCAGTTTTGCACAACTCTACATCGCACCAATCCTGCCGAAATTCCTTGAACAGCACCCCGACCTCACTCTCGACTTGCGCCTGTCGGATGTGCAGTTCGATCTGATCGAGGGCAGCTACGACCTTGCGCTCAGAAACGCGCCGCTTGTCGATACCAGTCTGAAAGGCCGCAAACTGGCCGATGATCGGCGCATTCTCTGCGCCGCGCCGGCTTATCTTGAGGCCTGCGGCACACCTGAAACACCTGCCGACCTGACGGATCACCACCTGATCGCGTTCCAAAACCGCCAACCGCGCTCGCTGACAGGATTGGAGGGCGAAAAAGCCGTTTTCGATCCCGCTTCAACCAAAGGTCAATTGATTATCGACGACGGCCAAAGCCAGGTCCGCGCCACACTGGCCGGGGCCGGGATTTCCTTGAACGCCCTATGGAGCGTGCATGATCATCTGAAATCGGGCCGGTTGAAACGGGTTCTGCCAGACTTTGAGGCTGGTGAAGACAACGTCTTGTGGCTGATCTATCCCAAGTCGAACGTGGTATCCCCCAAAGTGCGGGTGTTCATGGACTTTCTGATCGCGGAGGTCGGCGCGAAGCCGCCTTGGGAAACATAAGAGCGCAAAACAGGTCAAGCGCGCTTTCGGACATCCTGACGCCAAGGCCGAGGACTAGATGTTAAGCGCACATGCTATTTCTCATCACCAGAGGCTGGATTGTCCCGCGTTGCGGTCTTTCCAATCAAGCCTGAGGTGTGGCCGGTTCGTGCCACCAATCGCCGTTGCCGACAGGATTAAGTCATGCTAGCTGAGATCATGCCCTGATCGTTTTCCACTTAATCGCACCCAACACGGATTTCTCCGTGCCTGCTGTTGTGCGGATTGAAAGGAAAACGAATGAAACGACCAAAATAACCACCAATCCAAGGCAGACGTTTTGACGTTGAGATGCTCCAAGATACGGCATTTAGTCTGACCGAGCATGCTTCCAAGGGGCCGACTTGGCTTAGGCACGGAGGAAGAGTTTCCTTTGTTGTTCTGACAGAAGAGCTGTTTGAACAAGTTTGGCTTGACCGTCGGCGCGCTTGGAGCGTGGATGATATGCCAATTCGCCATGAGCGAATGTTGCTCGAAGCGCTTGAGCCTTCGCTTTCTCAAGACAGTGAAGAATAGAGCATTAAAAGCGTGAGGGCAGGGTGGTCAGGGGTGCTGTAAATCCTGGCCACCTGACAGAGTTCAGAAAAAATGGCCAATCGCCCTCGCGACAGTTTGAAACCATGAGAGAACAGCATCTCGCTTAGAAGACATGCACGACAAATAGTGTAATCAGATATGAACAAAAAATTTTGCAGAGAACGATGACTAAGATTGGCGATAGCCTCATTCGAGGTGCAAAAGAAGCACAGGAGATTGCAAAGGATAAACTCGACCCTGCTGGAGCATCTGTGCCTGGGAAAAAAACCGAGAACGCCGAAGATTCTTTCGATAGATCAGCTATCGGCCAAGTGCTTTCACGGGATACCTATAAGATTTGAATTTTCAATTCTATGCAGCTGAATCTATAGGAAACAGCGTCTACTTTTTTTTGCGTGAATGCCCTTCAATCTTGTTTTCCACATTTGTCGGGTTACTGCGGTTCCCGGCAAAGTGGTTTTGAAAACTCGGCGGGAAGCGGACTTTCTCCGCGAGTGCGAACACAAAGTAAGCTACGAATGCAAGCTGACGTTCAGTTTGAGGAAATGACGACCTTGGCTCTGCATCCCCGCGGGTCGGCTCCGAGCCCTCTGCGGTCATTCCTGAGCTATCTGTGTGTTACGGGTGCATTCGGCAGGTCGCAGCCCGAAGCAGACATTCACAGTCACGCTTTTCAGTTTTGCACTAAGCCATTCACTAGGACATGCGCGACGTTCAGGAAATCATGTTGTCTTTTCCAAGCAGCGTAATTTGCGTTACCAATAGACATGAATGGAGACCGCAGACTTTCCGCAGTACTCTCGGCAGATGTAGTAAACTACTCAGGCCAGATTAAGGCAGATGAAAATAGGACTCTCAGCGAACTTCGTGTTCTACGTCGAGAGTTATTTGATCCTTTGGTTAGCGATCATCGAGGTAATGTCGTTAAGAGGATGGGTGATGGATGGATAGTCGAGTTTAACTCGGTATCTGATGCAGTACGATGCGCCCTTGATCTTCAAAGCCAGGTGTCGACTCAGTCCTCATTGAAACTACGAGTGGGTGTGCATCTTGGAGATGTCGTATTCGACGAAGATGACATTTTCGGCGATGGCATCAATCTATCTGCACGTCTACAAGAGGCTTCCAACGAAGGGGCTGTGTTAATTTCAGATGTCGTCCATCGCAGCCTTGACGAGCGCCTCGCTGAGCAATTTTATCGCGCTGGAGAGCGACAGTTTAAGAACGCGCCGTCACCAATAGAAGTTTTCCAATGGTCGCCGCCAGGTTCTGCCCCACCGCGAGTAACTCCGGCTAGCCATACAAAGTCTCTGCTAATCGGCGTCTTACCTTTCGATAATCTTTCTTCTGACCCGGATCAGGAGTTTTTTGCAGATGGAATTACCGAAGAGATCATCACCACTTTATCAAAACTCCCGAATTTACTAGTCGTCGCGCGTAACTCTACATTCGTCTACAAAGGTCGCTCCGTTGACGTGAAACAGGTCGGTCTGGAGCAGGGTGTCGATCTTGTTCTTGAGGGAAGTGTCCGTCAAAGCGGTAACCGGGTGAGGATCACAGCACAGCTAATCGATGCAAAGTCCGGCATGCATATTTGGGCAGACCGCTATGATCGCCTCATTGAAGATGTATTCGAAGTTCAGGATGAAATCGCACTTAGGATTGCAACCGAGCTTCAAGTCGAACTGTTGGCGGGAGAAATGGCTCGTTTCAGAGGATCCGGCACAAATAACCTAGGCGCGTGGACCGCTCAACTAAAGGCCGTTGAGGCTTCGCGCAGAATTACCAGGGAAGCTCAGGCCGACGCTCGCCGATTTGCACAACAGGCAATTGCACTCGACCCGGGTTACTCGGCTCCGTATTGTACTTTGGGATTCATTTGCACTGTCGAAGCACGACATGGATTTGTTGCTGACCGGCGTGCCGCGCTAGCGGAGGCTCGTGACTGCGCTCAGCGGGCTCTGGAAATAGACAGCTACAACCCAGAGGCTCACGCTATTGCGGGTTTTGCGGATGCAATCGATGGCAAGCTGGTTTCGGCTATCGAGAAGTTCAACGAGGCACTAGCGCTGAATCCAAACCACGCTGACGTGGCTGCCAGACTGTCAATCACCCTAGCTTTCAATGGCCAGGCAAATGAAGCGATCCAAGTCGCACAACAAGCCATTACCCTGAACCCTCACTATCCAGGTTGGTATGCAGGCGTTCTGGGTTTAGCCCTTCGACTCGACGGTCAATACGAGGAAGCCAAGAAAGCATTCACCGAATATGGTCAAAGGGTTGAAGGCTTTGGTCACCTCGACCTCGTAATCGTCCATGTAGAGACGGAGAACCTTGAGGCCGCTCGCGATGAAGCACGGAATGTGATGAAATACCGCCCTCAGTTTTCCATATCGGACTGGGCGAATACTCAACTTTTCTCTGACAGAAAAAGGCTGGAGAAAGACTGTGCGTCATTGCGACTAGCCGGTTTGCCTGAATAGGAGCAAGGTTTCGCTGTAGCAGGATGGTTTGTGATGCAAACTAATCTCACACGTTTCCGATTTGGGTTCGTGATGGCCGTGCGCTTCTAGGCGCCTTGGCGGTAGGCCGCAGTCCAAACCCGGATACTCACAAATGGGCCCAGCAATTTCCCAGTAGCAGACGAATGCTGCCCTTCGCGGTTAAGCAACCAAGTTGATAATTTTGGCCGATTATCCGTAGGAACTTGAAGCTTAATTTATTTGATCAAGCGGGCTTTATTAGTGTTTCCAGATATGCCCGAGTGTCGGCATCCCACGAGCTGGGGTCCTCTCCATGAGCGACCACCGCGTGGAGCTCCATGAGTTTCCATACTTCATCTTTGGTCGCTGCGATCACTTTCCCTGGGCAGGCCTCCATGCCCTCGCAATCCTTGCAGGCATATGAATAAGCAGCGTTCATCGCTTTCTCCTCTGTTCGCTCGGAAAGTTATCTAGAATTCAGGAAACGTCGGCAGCCCGTCGTCGAGTTTTATCCATGGCTGCTGATGTGACACGAAGATGTGGGCCATGGGTTGTGCAATCGATGGGTCGTCCAACGTTACAGCAGAAAACCAAGCGTCAGCGCTCCAGTCTTGGCCCTCTACTTCATTTAGGGCGGCATAGGTCAACGTCGTTCCACAGTCCCGACAAAACCCGCGGCGAATACCCGGAGTTTTCTCAATGTGTTGGATTTCGCCTTTGATAACTACGAAGTCTTCCGCTGCCACTTTAGCCCAAGTTACAAAGGCACCGCCAAGGGCCATTTGGCATGAACGACAATGGCAATGTCCCGACCAGACAGGTGGTGTCGCAATCTGGTATCGAACAGCACCACAGTAACATCCACCTTGAAGTTTTTCCATCGTATCAAGATCTCCTGGCATGCGGCTAGGTTGACATCAGCACTAAAGCATCCGCTCCAATATTTTATAATAGCAGCGCAGATTTCACTGTGAACAATGTCAAGAATGTCGATATCATGCGACTCAAATAGTCTAACAAAACTTTAGAAAAACTACAGTATGGATTGGTTGCACCTTCCCCCAATGAACGCTTTGCGCGCCTTCTCAGCGGTTGCGAAGGCTGGGAGTTACACTGTAGCGGCTGAACGCTTGAACGTGACCCAAGCGGCTGTCAGCCAGCAGGTGAAATCGTTGGAAAGGCACTTGGGTGTAGCTCTTGTTGCTAAACGTGGGCGCAGCATTGAATTGACAGAGCCAGGCATCATTCTTGCGCGTGAACTGGGTATCGGCTTTGAAATCATTGGAAGGGGTGTCGAACGACTGGCAGAACACACAGCGCAGCGTCCCGTTCAAGTGACAATGTCACCAGCATTCGCGGTGGAGTGGCTGTTGCCGAGAATGGCAGAGTTTCAACGTGAACACCCAGATATCACTTTGATGCTGAACCCAACTTCGGAACTGGTTCAGATAAGACCAGGCGGCATCGATGTCGCCATTCGGTATCACGACAGACGCATGCCGAAAAAAGAAGAGGATACTGTCCTTGTCACCGACATGGTCGTGATCGGAGCGCCTTCACTGGTGGAAGGCCAAGATCTGCGTGACCCGGCCTCTCTGACAAAGCTGCCCTGGTTGCAGGAACTGGGCACAAACGAGGCGGCCGACTGGTTCACCTATCATGGGGTCGTACCTCTCGAGCCATTGACCATAAATCACATGCCGGGGAACCTGATCATGACTGCGGTTCGCCGGGGTGACGGTATCACGTATTCTGCCAGAGCTTTTTTCGAGGACGATCTGTCATCTGGTCGGATGATTGAATTGTTCTCTGAGCCTCTCTTCGGCGTCTATTACATCCAGACGCAGGCAGAATTTCAGCGCCCCGAGGCTAAGGTGTTCGTCAACTGGCTTAAATCTCAGTCGCAAGTCGTATCGAGACACAACTCTGGAAGCTGAGACGTATCTATTTACCCCTCTGCTCTGTTTGCTTAAGACCGTTGGTTTCGCCGTTTTTTAAGGCTGCTTTGTGGAGGAGCCAGCTGCGATCAGAGCCGCCATCCCTCCATCGATAAACTGCACGTTTTGAAAACCCATCGCAGTCAATACATTTGCCGCTGCCGCGCCTCGGTAACTAGGAGCGCCGCCACAGGTGGTGAAAATTCGCCTTGCACGATCCTGTAACTCTTGAGATCTGTATTCACTTTCAAGGTCTGCCATCCAAGCGACGGCGCGACCAGGAGCCGGAATTGCTCTCGGGCTGATACCTGTGGCCGCAATTTCAGCGCTATCCCTTACGTCCACCACAAGTGCGTTGGGGTCTTCGATCAGTACAGCCAGCGCGTCAGTTGCTGAAATTGGATTTGCTTTGGATATTTCCTGAGTTTCCATTTGTGCGAATGTTAAGACCATGTTGCCCCCCGACTGCAAATCTTACGCTATGCTACCATGCGGCTGATTTACCGCAAAACGGCATCCAAGCGATGATTGCCGGTCTTGTGGTCGCCCAGACGGTTGCCATCAACGAAGTTAAACAAGTCCCGGTCAACGGCAGAAGCGGACCTCGCAAATGCCCCAGCCATTGCTGTTGATCAGTGACTACTCTGCGGCCAAAGCCTTCTGCCTGCAATAACACGATGCCTTGATCGGCACCTCGGCGCGGGCAGTGGCTTTGTCCAGTTGTAGCTTAATGTGGGTGGCTTCGACCGTTTCACCGCGCCGGGCGAGACATTCGTGCAAGCCATGCAGGCTCCAGACGTTGCCCGGATGCTGACAGGCCCGGCTAAGCGTTGCATCCAGGCCAAGGTCTGCACGGTAAACAGCTTCGGCTTCCTCCATCTGGCCCTGCTCAAGAAGAAGAGCACCCAGCGCATGACGGGTGGGTTGCATCCAGCCCCAGGGCTCGTCGTACGGCAAGTTGTCGTCGATCTCGACTGACTTTCGCAGGTGGTCAAAGGCCGTTTCGTGCTCTCCTGCGTGATAGGCCAACTCACCCAGCATCATTTGCTCAGCGACCTTCAGAATGTCCCGGCATGTGTTGTTGAACAGCATTCGGGTCTCAGGAACTCTGGCCAGAGCATCATAGAACTTGGCTTTTTCACTCTCGGCTTCGGCAACCCTGTGTAGGTTGGCCAAGGCAACCGTCCTTGCATACCGCATCATGGCGATAGTGACGCTGTAGAGCTCCGCATCTTCAGGTAACTCCTGATCAAGGATAGCCTGCCAGCGTCCAAACCTGATCAATACATGTTGTTTCATAGGAATGAACGCCTCGAACCAATCAGCCATTGGCCGAAGTGTCTCTGAAGGTAAAGTTTCGACAAGCTCATCAGCAGCTTCCAGTGCTGCCGATGGTTGCCCTAAAAACATCGCTCCGTAGATTTTGAAGTGGTAGTTGTGACACCTGTAAACGGAATAGAAGTTGTCAGGGCCTTCGCGTTCCATGAACTTTCGATCTGCCAATATGGCTTTGTGATTGCGCAGTGCCACGTTCATGTAGTCTCCGCACAACACGTCGATATGGGTCGGCATGTGCAACAAATGCCCGGCCTCGGGCACCAGCGTGCTGAGCACATCGCCGTGACGCAGTGCCCGTTCGGGGTGGGGCGACATTTCCATCAGGTGAATGTACATGTGCAGGAGCCCTGCGTGTTCCCATGCTCCGGGGAGTGTATCAAATGCAGTTTCGAGGACTGCTATGGCTTCAAGTGTATCGGCCCCTTCGGCGGGCTTTCCGGTCGGCAAATCCCAAAGCTGCCAAGGTGTGCGGTTCATGAGCGACTCGGCCAGAATCGCAGACACGTCCAGGTCCTGATCGAATTCGGAGTGAACCTTTCGCATCGCATCAGCGAAGGCATCATTCCAGGGGCTGAAATCCTCAATATCCGATGAGGATGGATAACGCGCTGGAATGGCTTCGATGAGCGCGCGTTCAACAGGCGTCAGTTTGTCCTTTAATGACGCAGCAGCCTCGATTGACGCTTTTGCCAAGGCGATACAGTCAGGCTTCTCGTCTTCTTCGAATGTTTCCCAGGGCTTGTTGTAGTTCGGCCCAATGCAATACGCGATACCCCAGTGCGCCATTGCGCAATTTGGATCCGCAGCCACGGCATTCTGAAAGCATACTATCGCTTCTTCGTGGTTGTACGCGTAAGTCCAAGCCAAACCACGATCAAACCAAAGCTGGGCTTCGTCCGACGAGGTTGTGATCCTTCGGCTGTAGCTACCTAGATCATAGTATTCCATCACAATAACCCCCTAATTAAAGGTAGGAGATTACCACAATGGGCTGTTTCTCGATACTAGCGACATCAAAGCCGATCCAAGGCATAGACCCATCTTATTTGAACTCCATTTGATCGAAGCACTCTTCTTGGCGACTGATCAACTTGTTGGCCGCGTGAGTGACGCGTCGTCCAATCCCTCCACACTAGCCCACCGACAAGACCACAAACACCGCTCGCACACCTAAGACGGTCTTTTGAGAAAGCTGATGTCGGCAGTCAGGTTGGTCTTTTCCGCCAACCAATACTTTCGGGGCCTGGTAACGTCGTGCGACAGCTTCTGTTCTAACTGGCGTTGAAAACGTGTAATTTGCGCACATTGCGGGCGTCAAAAATGCGGGCACCCTATCCTTCTAGCGTGGCAACTGCATGGTCGTGAGAGGTATGCGGTCGATGCATGTTGAGAATGCGTCGAGCTTCATTCGATTGTCCCGAAATTGCCAGCGCATGCGCCAATGAAAACTCAATAATGTCGCGTTGCGCCCGGCTGCCGCCAAGGCGTTCGTGCTCAGACATGACACTTACGAATTTCTCAATCGCTTCATCCGCATTTCCATCCGCAAGCGCGCGGAATGCGCCTGCGACTGAGGCAACGGTGGGGCCTGCGGGTCCCTTTGCGCCGTCAATGGTTGTTTCCAGACGCTCTCTGTTTCCAGCCATCGCATGCGCAAGAGCCGCGTGAACATCCGCAAAAGCCAAACCAGGTGAAGGAAAGAACTGAACAGCATAGTCGCTGAGTTGTTGCCAACGCTCCTGAGGTATTTGCTCGCCAGCCAAAAAGGCGCGGTGAACAATTGCTACACTATCAGTCAAAACGTTAAGTGGCGGCGCAGGAGGTCGGTCGGGGGAAACATAATCATCGAACAGCTTCCACATACCTGCCACATCGCCGCTCTCAAGCGCCCACAGAGCGACGTGCCAGCTGAGATGGCAGTGCAGATACGCTGTGAAGGGATAGTCTTGCCAGAACTCGCGAAGATAAGCGTAGCCAGCGTCCGTCTCCCCATTCTCATAGTAGAGATGGGCCCTGACATGTGCACTGTGTGCGCTGTCTGGCTTCAACTCAAGTGCGCGCTCAATGTTTTCCGCGGCCGGGCCGATCTGTCCGGCCTCCATCTGGGCAAATGCATGCTGGCAGAGAAACCACCAGTCGTCGCCATAGTGTGGCTTTAACATGGTTGTGTACGCAAGCTGCTCTGCCTCGCGTCCAGCCTGACCTGAAAACCCTATTAAGCCAAATACGCTGGTACATGTCTGAGCAAGCAAAATATCTCGCGGATGGTCTGCGACGTGATCTCGGATGCGCCTGTAGGCCTGCGGTGCACGCCCCTCAATGAGATCGCTGATAATGTCGATCTGGGCGGCTTCGCGCGGGCTGACGCCATGCGAAAGTTCTTTTGCGACGGCTATTTCACGCTTTGCATCTTGTCCACGCCCGACAGTAACAAGGTAGCGCGCAAGCCCAACATGCGGCATAGCAAAACCATCATCTGCCCGCATTGCTGATCGGTAGGCTTCTTCAACATCATCAAAAGCACCCAGAAAACGGTCGATGCCTTCAACGTAGGCGTCTCGCGCAGTTTGTGATGTGGTCGTTAGCGGGCTTCCGTATCGATCTTCAAGCATCCAAACCTTCCACTATCTGTACCAAACCTGTCCGTCAGTTAGCTATATGAGCATGCCTAGCCATAAACGAGTCAAAGGAAATCGACGGTACGAGGCGCCATGATTTCAGCATCCGTTTCTTTCAGAAGCCTCATGAAATCATCTAAAAGCCGTTCAAACCATAGTTGCTTCATCAAATATCGATTTTCCAAAATTGGACTCCGAAACCAAATTTGGGGATTATTGCATACGGCTCGACCCGCGTCCGGTTAGAGGAGAACGTAGGTATGACTACCCAAACTCGCCCGCTCATTGATACGGCTTGGTTGGCAGATAACCTGACTGACCCGAAACTACGCATCATTGATGTTCGCTGGAAGTTTAGGGAGGAAAACGGCAAGGGCGTGGCCTATGATGATAGGAGCGAATTCCAGGCCGAGCACATTCCTGGCGCAGTGTATGTTGGCA
The DNA here is from genome assembly GCF_059613205.1 of Ruegeria sp. BHSB064. Taxonomy (NCBI): domain Bacteria; kingdom Pseudomonadati; phylum Pseudomonadota; class Alphaproteobacteria; order Rhodobacterales; family Roseobacteraceae; genus Ruegeria; species Ruegeria sp. BHSB064. The sequence goes on along the minus strand of NZ_JBXWSB010000025.1, from coordinate 7,128 downwards.
TGTCGACAGAGCTTGCAGACAGCACTCAGAACACTCCCGATATGATGCTCGGGCCAGAGGATTTTGGGGAAAAGATGCGAGAGTTGGGTGTTTCCAACGACAGTCATGTCGTGGTCTACGATGACTCTGGGCTTCCGTTGGCGTCTGCGCGTCTTTGGTGGGCACTTTCGCACTATGGCCATAACAACGTGCGGGTCTTGGACGGCGGCTTGCAGCAATGGAAACTCGAAGGTCGGACCACTGAAACTGGCGATCTAACCGTTGAGCATGGTGACTTTGAACCAACAGTGCAGAGCAATTGGATTGCCCGCAAAGCTGATGTCTTGGATGCGATGGGTAAGCCCGGAGTCAGAATTGTGGACTTTCTACCAAACAACCTCTTCCGAGGCGACGGAGTTCACACATGGGGAGGTCGCTCGGGACATATTCCCAGTGCCGTCAACATACCGGCGATATCGAACATCGATCCGGATTTGGCACACATACCCATTGCCGAACGTGCAGCTAAACTAAGGGAACGTGGTTCATTCAAGTTGGCGGATCATTCCAAGCTCCTCAAGCACTATCAGGACAAAGGAATTCAAACTGACGATGAGGTCATCGCCTATTGCGGCCGTGGCATAGCTGCTTCTTGTGGGCTCCTTGCGTTGCGCCAAATGGGGTTTGAAAAGTCCCGCCTGTATGATGGTTCATGGGCTGAGTGGAGCGCCGATGAGAGCCTGCCGGTTGAAACGTCGTGAGACTACGATTTTGGGTCACTGAGGGTGGTCCGTTTTTGACGCATTGCTAGGAGGATTTTTTGATGACGGACAAATTCCGGCTGACCAAAGAAGCTGCGCAGAAGTACAACAACCATAGTGTGCCTGCGATGTTCGGCCCATTGGCTGAAGCAACCATGGAGAAGGTTCAGCTTCGAAGCGGCACTTGTGTTATCGACATTGCATGCGGCACCGGGGCTTTGACGCGAGAGATTGCAAGGAAACTGACGGGCGAAGGCCGGGTTGTTGGCGTAGATCTGAACGAAACCATGATTGAGGTCGCGCAGTCCAATCAGCCGGATTGTCGTCATGTGCTCGAGTGGTATGCAGCAGATGTAACTGAGTTACCTTTCGAAAATGCTACGTTTGACTATGCCTTCATACAACAGGGGCTTCAGTTCTTCCCCGACAAATCCGCCGCTTTGCAGGAAGTTCATAGGATCTTACGCAATGACGGTCAGCTATTTTTGACATGTTGGCGCGCAGTGTCGCCCTTCAATGGAGCGCTTGCAAAAGCTCTCGAACGGCATGTTGGAACAGATGCCGCAGTCAAAGCCAGAGCGCCTTTTTCGTTTCGAGATGGGGACCTCATTTCGAACTTGTTGGTCGATGCAGGCTTCAAGATAGCTCGTCACGAGCCATTGGTACTTGAGCGAAGATTTATTGATCTTCGCGCGCAAATCATGGCGCTGCCAATCGAAACCGATCTTAAGGATGCAGGTGCTGACGTCACCAACAAGGTCGTGGAAGAGGTTGCAGACGCTTTGTCTAGATATGACAAAGAAGGCGTATTGCACGTACCGCAAGAAGCGCACCTATTTGTCGCCGCGGCATAGGTCAACGACCACTGACTTAGTTCTCCATTACGATCTTTGCCATGGTCGAAAGACAATGCAACATTAGTGGCGGCCGAGCCTGGCTCCGCGTTGACGGTTGAGTCTGCATCAAACTATACTTTTGCCATGGCTAGCGGAAAATACATCGACGATTTGTCGGTTGGCGAAACCTTCGAAACCGGTGGCGTCACGCTGACCGAGGGAGCGATTATTGACTTCGCACTGGTTCATGACCCGCAGCCCTTCCACGTTAACAAAGTGGCTGCCGCAGAGTCGATGTTCGGCGGTCTCATTGCCAGTGGATTTCAAACAATAGCGCTTACTTTCAGGTTGTTCCGCGACACTGGTGTACTTACCGGCACCAATCTGGGTGGACATGGTATGGACGAGGTACGGTGGCTGGCTCCGGTGTATTCCGGTGACACGATCAGCGTGCGCGTCACGGTTGAGGCAATTACACCATCACGTTCGAAGCCAGACCGGGGAACGGTCAAATTCCGATACCAGACATTTAACCAGAACGATGTTGAAGTTCTTAACCTGGTCATGCACCACGTGATGGCATGTCGGAGTTAAGGCGGTTTGCAGCGACTGGGGCGCGGCGATCAATTTGATCTCCCATTGTCATCTTCAAGAGTATCCTTGGGCTCGCTACATAAGGCTTCTATTGCTGCGGTCGTGGCGTACATGCAAACTATTTTGTTCGCATGTTCTCAATCCTTTTTGCCTAAATAACTACTTGTAGATTGCCGCATAGCGAGGTGCGAAGAACTTAACGAAGGCTCTAACCTCTGGCCGACGATAGGCTTCCGGCGAAATGAGCATTAGGTGCGGCACCGCAAGTTCGGGGATTTCGTCGAAACATCGGATAAAAGACATGTCTGTTTCCACCAGCTTGACATTGCTGATCCCAAGGCCTTGCCCTGACCTGATCGCCGCATGCATTAGCTCCAGTTCAGTGAAAGACATGACGATCTGGCCCGGCTCCACATGATTGGTCAACCATTCGTGGAATACATTCGGTACATCGTCCCGCTGAAAGGTAACAAACTGATGCCCGGCCAGATCATTCGTTGACCCCGGTAAGCCAAATTTGTCCGCGTAATTTCTGCTGCCGAACAAAGACCACCGGGCCGTGCTGATCTTACGACAGATCAGGTCAGGATCGGGATCGGTTCTTGCAAGGCGCAAAGCAATGTCGGCCTCGCCCGCCATCAGGTCCAGCGCCCGAACGCTGGACAAAAACTCGAATGCGACATCCTGATTGTCGGCGGAAAACTCGTTTACGATTTCAATCATGCGTGCGGAGAAGTTTGCCGAATAAGCGGTGATACGGATGGGTTGTGTCGACGTCAATTCCTTCGCGCAATCGGCGAATTCAAGGACTGAAGCCTCGATGGCTTCGGCGAGGGGAACAAGGCGAAGGGCTTCTGGGGTCGGTTTGAACCCGTGCGTACCGCGCTCAAAAAGCGTCAAGCCTATTTCTCTTTCGAGAACATCAATGCGTCGGGCGACCGTTGGTTGGGAGACCTTTAACTTTCTAGAGGCCGCAAGTGTCGATCCTTCTCTGAAGACAGAGAGGAACACACGAATATCCGACCAATTTCGGAACCCGTTCTTCATTTTTGTAGAACAGCACAATTTTGTGCCGGATACCAGAAAAACAGGTGAACAGTTACTGTTGTTGCGACAGCGCAGGCAACTCGGAAAGGACCATGAGATGGCTTCCCATACAATGTCACCCAGCATCTGGACCGTATTTGGTGGACTGTTCGGTTGGACCAAAAGAGCCTGCCCCGAAACCCGTAAGCCGCAGCCTACAGCCAACGATCTTCACGCGGAACGCGACTATATTAATGACGTGATCTGGAGTAATCCCGATGCGTTTTCGAGTGAGCTGGACGTTCAGAACATGATGAGTCTGTATCCAGAAAGGTTCTGAAAACACTTGGTGACAATCGGCCGAACAGGGCGATTAGATCACGCCAAATACAGCTGCAAGCTGGAATTGACAGCCACGCACCTGTGTTGTCGCAATTGAGTAAGTACCAATACGAGACTTTCATGAAGCCCGCGAAAGAACCCAGGCCGATTTACTTAGCTCAATCACCCCTTTTTGCGCACCACGACAACAAATTGGGTCATCGAAAAGAAGAAGCGTCCAACTTTTGCAAGGCTATGCTGTTCGTCAAACCACGATTGCGCTACGGTGGGATCAACATGGTCATTTGCAACAGCGTATTGCTTCATGAGGTGCATCATCATGATTGCGAGGCCATCAGGCTTTAGCTGGTGATCTGTCATTGTGAACGACAAGACATCTTCCACATGGTCGCCCCGATCCTTTATCAGTGCGGGCAGTCTTTCCGGAACGGAACCACTCACAAAGTGCTGGTTCCAGGAAGTCAGCATCTTTTGCATTCTGTCAGGTTGGTCACTGAACCAAATCAAGCTGCCAAAGTGTAGATCGCTGATGACGAGGCGCCCGCCGGGTTTGACGCACCGCAGCGTATCAGCCAACGCACCTTCTACGTCTTCGATGTACTCAAAGACCTGTACCGAGACGGCCTTGTCAGCACTCTCATCCTCAATGGGCAAGCTATTTGCAGCACCAGCACGAAACTCCACGTTTGCGTAGTCGCTGCATCGTTCTCTTGCGGCCGCTGTCATATCCTCGCTTGGGTCGATCCCGATGACATAGCCATCCGAGCCAACTGCGCGGGCCAACTCCGCTGTTAACAGACCGTTGCCACAGCCGATGTCCAAAATAGTCTCACCGGGAGCCGGGCACAGCGCATCAAATGAAGCCTGTCTTCGCCGTGTCAATTCGGCTCCCTGATACGCGGTTTCTAGTAATCTCGTTGTTTCAGCGCCAAACTTAAGCAACTCTCCCCCCCCTTACAAAGCCCACAAGTCTCCAAACCTTATCAGACAATGGGTTAACTGCGAAAAGCAGGGGGGATCATCGAGGTTTGAACATGGATCTTCCAAGATAACCGAGGGTGCCGACTGGTACCCACCAATTGGTTGACCTCGGGAGGTAAGGACGCTTCTGCCGCTTAATTGGGCCAGTTTTTCGTAGCGGTTCGAACGTTAGAACAACATCAATTCAAGGGATGTCGAGGCCGTTCTCTCGTCCGAAATCGGTATAGAAGCTGTCACTGCGGTATCGGTTTAAAGTGGCTTCGTCCGCTTCTCTTGGATCGGTGCCAGGGCTTTGAACACCTGTTCCTTCTATGAAGCGGTTCACGAGATTAAAGACACCGCAGACCTGGATAGCATCGAACAGCGCGCTCTCTGACCAGCCTGCCGCGTAGACCGCATTTGCGTCGGCTTCCGTCATTCGGGATGGCGAGACGGTGAGCTTTTCGACGTATGCAAGTAAGGGTTTGAGGTGGTCCTCGACGGGTGCCGTATCGCGGTCTTCCATCAGCGCCTCAATTGTCTCGACTTCAATGCCATAGGCTTTGGCAAACACGATGTGCGCTCCATGGCAATACGCACAAGCATTCAAGCCCGAGACATAGGCTGCGATCAATTCACGTTCAGCAACCGAGAGATCGCTCTCGCCCCTCATCACCAAGCTTTCGTACGCACAAAGCGGAGAAAGCTTGTCTGGAAAGGCTTGATAAACACTTCCAAGCGTTGCGTTCTCGGGAAGAGATGGAAACAGGCGTTTCATTTAATTCTCTTTCAATCTTGCTATGGATTACGTTTTCTCAAAGTGAGGAACCAACGTTGTTTACGCAACCTTAAAGCAATTTCGGGTTCCGCTCAGAGATTCTGTTGGGATACTGCGAACGGTAAGTTTGCCAGACGACACCCCCAACTTGTTGCTGCTTGGTTAAAGGCAATTTCATTTGAGCCGTTCTCGTAAATTTGCAAAGTCAGCATTCTGCGCTTCACTGTCTTTCGAGAAGCATGCAGCATCCTGTGGTTTCGGACTCATTGTCGACCTTCGCTGACTTCTGTGTCTATGACTGGAGGCAGCCCAAAGCGGACATTCGTAACAAGGCTTTGCAGTTCCGGCTTCGGACTATAAGCCGTCAGAGATTGATGGGAGGTGTCGTCACACTGGTTAGCGTTGCCGTTGCAAACAGGATCAGGACAACAGCCAACATCTCAATTGAAATCGAACGTCGTAGAGCAAGTGTCGCACCACGCGTCTCAGCCCTGAGAGCCGGAACAAATCTCAGCTTGTTCAGCGCCGCGAGACCAAGAAGGGTAGAAACGATCACGACCTTGACCAGAAGCACCAATCCATAGGCCGTTCCGAACAAAGCGGTCACGGAGCCCGAAAGCAGCCACGCGAGCGCTGCGCCTGCAACAATCAGGACGGCAACTCCGTAAGCAGCGACATTGCCAAAGTGGTGCAGTAGATCGGCCCCGGTTGGAGTGAGCGCCGCTTTGCGCAAAGGCAGGAGAGCGCCAACCCAAAACGCGGCAGCCAGCAGATGCAGAACCAGTAAGACTGCGAGAAGCCCCCTTGGCTCTCCGAGGGAGTGTCCCACCTGAGCAAAGGAAACCGCAACGGCAAGGCTGCCCGCCAAAGCGATCCACTGCCCGACGCGTGGGAGCAAAATTGCCAATATCGCGAGTTCACCCACTCCTCGCCAAATCGCGGCGGTGCCAAGTGGACTGTCCCAGACAAAGCCAAGCATCATTGGGTCCGTCGCGCCCTCAAAGCCCATCCCGGATATCCGCGCCGCCCTAATGCCGAAACGCAAAACCAGAACGGCGAGACCGAGTAGCGCGGCACCGACCGCGAGGTGCCTGGCAAGGCGCCAAACAGACACTTCGGCGCGCGTGGCAAAGAGGACGGCGAACAGGACGTTACCCATCGCCAGCAGCGCCGTACCGTAGCCAAGTGCTTTCGCCAGAATGGCCAAGACGACAACACCGTCAATGGGGGCCAGTCCGGTCACTCAGTTACCGTGAAAGAGAAGCTGCCCTGCATCGGGTGACCGTCGGAAGCCATACCGCGCCAGTCGAAACGATAGCTTCCGGGTGCAAGCTCCTCCAAAGGCATAGCGCGGAACTCCATAGCGGGGTCCATACCTATCTCGCGCTCAATTTTAACGTCGCCATCGGGTGAGGTCAGCGTGACCGAGATGATGCGCATCGGATCATCGAACCGCATGGAAAGCTCCGGCACGTCCGTGACAGTCGCGCCGTCAGCCGGTGTCGTTGCCTCGGACTTTGAATGCGCAGCCGCAAGCATTGGAGCCATCGCTACGGCCAAACCAAGAAGAGTTTGTTTGATCATCTGAGTTTTCCTCTATTCGGATTGGGCATTCAGTTCGTCGTGATACTCACGAATGTCATCAGGCCAGGTTGATTTAATAAAGGACAGCACTGCAATGATTTCTTCATCGCTGAGCACTCCTTCATAGACCGGCATACCAGTTGCGGGCGCATTCTCCATCAGTCCGGCCAGGCCAAATTTGGTCAAGGTGAAGAGCGTTTCATCATCGTGGTGCCACGTATGCCCTGTGGCGTCGTGCGGCGGTGCTGGTAGCAAACCATCCTCGCCG